>NZ_WXWT01000117.1:0-30680 GCF_009904725.1 Vibrio sp. V43_P6S15P86 | reverse complement strand
CTACTGGTGGCAGTCATGCAAAACTCAATTTATAGACAGTTTTGGAAATATACGATTCCAACCGTCGCAGCAATGCTCGTGAACGGTTTATATCAAATAGTTGATGGCATTTTTATTGGCCGTTATGTTGGTGCTGACGGATTAGCAGGGATCAATGTTGCGTGGCCGATCATCGGTTCTATCCTCGGTATAGGGATGATGATTGGGGTGGGGACTGGTGCGCTAACGTCGATTAAGCAAGGAGAAAACGATCATGAGGGCGCGAAGCGTATTTTAACGACCGGATTGGGGTTGTTAGCGATATTGATGCCGGTCGTTGCTACCATATTGTTCTATTTTTCCGATGAATTTATTCGTTGGCAGGGGGCGGAAGGGCGAGTGTTTGAACTCGCGCTGCAATATCTGCATATTCTGATTGTCGCGTGCGTATTTACGCTAGGCTCTATCGCGGTTCCATTTCTTTTACGCAATGACGACAGCCCGAACTTAGCAACGATGCTGATGGTCATCGGTGCCGTCATTAATATTGTATTAGACTACGTATTTATTGCTTGGTTGGGGTGGGAGTTAACCGGAGCGGCCATTGCTACAGCGCTGGCACAATTGGTGGTAACCGTGCTTGGTATCGGTTACTTCTTTACTTCAAAAGCGACCTTACGCCTTCGAATCAGTGACTTTAAGGTTCAAGTCGATGTTGCACCAAAGATTATAATGATCGGTACATCTAGCTTCTTTATGTACGCGTACGGCTCTGTGATGGTGGCAATGCACAACGCATTATTTGCTCAGTACGGAAGTGCAATGTTGATCGGGGCGTATGCTATTTTGGGATATATCGTGACGGTTTACTATCTGATTGCAGAGGGAATCGCGAACGGTATGCAACCTCTAGTGAGTTTCAATCACGGGGCGCGCAACCAGGCGAACGTCAGAAAATTACTGCAAGTCGCAATGGGGACATCTGTGCTTGGTGGTGTAGCGTTTGTGGGTTTGATGAACCTTTTCCCGTACGAGTTGGTCTCGGTGTTTAACAATGCTGATCAGCAGTTGATTGATAGCACGGTGATCGGGATTCGTTTACACATGTTTGCGTTGTTCCTAGATGGCTTTTTAGTCGTGGCGGCTGCGTACTACCAATCGGTAAACAAAGGCAGCAAAGCCATGTTTGTGACATTAGGCAACATGTTGGTTCAACTGCCGTTTTTATTCGTTATGCCGAAACTGTTTGGCGTGACAGGTATTTGGCTGGCTTTCCCATTGTCCAATATTGCGCTGAGTTTAGTCGTGGTCAGTATGTTGTGGCGGGACGTGAAAAAGCTGCTAAACGAAACTTCGGCTGAGCCAACAGTGCAAGCCTGTTAACAATGGCTGATAGAGAAAAGCGAGGTTGGGCCTCGCTTTTCTTTTTTGGAGAGCTAAATGTTTTTTACTTCTAAGCCAGCTAGCTGATGCCAATAGCCATTGCATTGGCGGCTTTCGAGTTTTTCAGGGTTGTCGCCATGCTCGTTTGAGCGAAAATGCTCTAACTCAGAAAGTGTACTCACACCGAGAGGGCTTAAGCGGACCACATCAACTAGCCCTTGCATGCTTGGTAAGTCATTGATCAGGTTATAACAATACCCTGATTGTGTTTGAATACCGTTAAGGTTAAAGACTTCTTGCCCTTCTTGGCTACTGACCTGGATTCCTGTTGGGTATTTGATACAGCAGGTTTCGCAATCGTCTTTCGCTCGGTTTTCAGCTCGGGCTGTGAAACAGCGAGCGGAATACGCTAAAGGTAAATAACCGTGGCTAAATACCTCAACTTCAAACTTGTTACGAATACCAAGCTCGTCACACTGAACTAAAGTATCGTTTAACCATTCGCGAGAGAGCTCGACAGGCATACACCAACGCATCATACCTTGCTTCAAAAATAAGTTGAGCGTGTGTGCGTTATAAGTATTGATTGCAGGACCAACGACGAAAGGCACTTTATGCTCTGATGCTAATTGAACCGCCGATACGTCATTAGCCTCAATGGCGAAGTCACCGTTATTGATGTACTTCTTCATGATGTTTACTTCACTCGGTGCTTCCAGTAGCGCCATCGTAGAGATAACGACTTGCTTGCCAGAGGCAGATAAGTCTTTAGCGATTTCCAACCAGTGGGCTGATTTCATTTCTCTGCGTTTAGAGCAAACCGATTCACCCAGGTAAACAATGTCTGCAGAGCTTTGTTTTGCTTGTTGGTAGAAGGCTTCTACATCTTGTTTTGGCCAAAAATAGAGTAGTGGGCCAAGTGCGTATTTCATTGAGTTATCCATCTTAACCTCTACTGCCATTTACGGTGGTAAGCACCTAAGGTGGTTTGCGTTCCTTCCGACACATTTGCGAGCGTCGCATCCCATGCGGCTTCAACTTGGTAAGCTTCTGGGTTGGCTTGGTAGCGATCGATCGCGGCTCGCCATGTTCGAGTGACTTGCTCTACGTAAGCTGGGCTGCGTTGGCGCCCTTCAATTTTTACAGATGCGACATTAGCGGCAAACAGTTCTGGCAGCATCGAAAGGGTGTTCAAACTGGTTGGCTCTTCCAGAGCATGATAGCGTTTTTTCTCACCATCAATTTCTGTTTCAAAACGACCTTTACAGAGCGTAGGGTAGCCTGCGTTTTCTCCTGTGCAGTAGCGGTCAATTAGGATATTATTTAGACGAGACTCAAGACCTTGATCAGTTTCTTGCCAACGAACGTATTTGGCAGGAGAACAGGCACCCACAGTGTTTGGGGACTCACCCGTCATGTATGATGACAAATAACAACGGCCTTCGGACATAATACAAAGGCTACCAAAAGCAAAGACTTCTAGCTCGACATCGCTAGTGATGTTGCGCGAAAGCTGCTTCACCTGATGAATCGATAAGACGCGAGGCAGCACCACACGTTTTACGTTGAAGTTCTGTTTATAAAAATCAATGGCTGCGATGTTGGTCGCTGATGCTTGCACTGAAAGATGTAGTTCCAGATCGGGATATTTGCGAGCTGCATACTCCAGCACGGCAATGTCTGCAACAATCAGCGCGTCCACACCCAATGCCGCTGCATTGTCTACCGCGTTCGTCCAGCGCTCAAAGCCATTGGGATGAGCGAAGGTATTCAACGCGACATGAATTTTTTTGTCGCGGTCGTGAACGTATTGCACCGCTTTTTCTAACTTTTTGCCGTTAAAGTTGAGGCCAGCAAAGTGACGGGCGTTGGTATCATCTTTGAAGCCAATGTAGACGGCATCGGCACCGCAATCAATCGCAGTTTTTAACGCAGGCAGGTTACCCGCGGGACACAAGAGTTCCATATGCTCACAATCATTGAGAATAAAAAGGTGTCCGCATTTTATGAAGAATTATGAATAGCGAAATTGACCTAAGTTAGGTTTAGCTCAATAAAGTCGATATTTACCCCTTGAGAGTAAGGGTATCGGGTCGGGGTTAGTTCTTGTGACGACGATTCTGTACAAACAGCTCTTCAATTTCATGTTTTGGCTGTGGGCGATAAAAATGGAATCCTTGAATCGCATTACATTGAAGGTTAGAGAGCAAAGTAGCTTGCTGGTGGGTTTCCACCCCCTCGGCAACGACCGTCAAGTCGAGTGACTTACCCAGATTAATGATGTTTTCAATCACAGTGACCTGTTTGGGTAGCGTGTCGATATCGTTAATAAACGCGCGGTCGATTTTCAGCTCGTCGATAGGGAAGCGCGCTAAGTAGGAAAGGGAAGAGTAACCAGTACCAAAGTCATCGATAGAGAGGGCGAAGCCCAGTTTCTTAATCGCATTCAGCATTTGCAGTGTATGTTCGCTATCACTCATCACGGCACTTTCGGTTAGCTCGAAGGTAATGCAGCTTGGATCAAGCTCGGTAGTGCGAAGCAACTTTTCCATAAAGTCGATCAGCTGTGGGTTACCAAATTGCTCGGGAGAGAGGTTGATAGCGACACGACCTGGCAGTATGCCTTGTTGTTTCCAACGTTTTACCGTATTGAAAACATCACGCATCACGACGCGTCCAAGATGTTCGATTAACCCTGCACGCTCGGCGACAGGAATGAATGAACCTGGGCTAATGTAACCTTCGACAGGGTGTTTCCAACGAACGAGCGCTTCGGCACCATTAATGCTGAAGTCACGCGCGTTAACCTTTGGTTGATACCACACTTCTAAACCGTTCTGCTGCAATGCTTTTTGCAGTTCGATTTCAAGCCACAAACGCATGCGCGCTTCTTTATTCATCTGGTCGTTAAATTTGATCAGGCGATTTCGGCCACGATCTTTGGCTTCATACATCGCAGTATCAGCATTTTGTAGCAGGATTCGCGCATCTTGCCCGTCTTCAGGGTAACGAACGCTACCAATTGAGCACGCAAGGCGTTTACTGAAGTGGTGCAAGTCGAAAGGCTGGTTGATCAACGAGATAATGCGATCTGACAAAATTTCAGCCATGCGGGTATTTTCTGGTTCTGGCAGAATGACGCCAAACTCATCGCCACCCAAATGACCAATAATCGCTTGATTTGGCAGTAATCGTTTAAGACGGGCCGATACCTCTTGAATCACTTTATCGCCAATGTGGTGACCAAGTGAGTCATTAATGTTTTTGAAGTTATCGATATCCAAATAGAACACCAGAAGCGGCGTTTGCTTTTTGATCAGCTGTTCCAAACGTTTGGTAAAACCAAAGCGGTTGTAGAGTTTGGTGAGCGAATCAATATGTATGTCTTCATTCGATGCAGAAGACAAATTCTTAGGTGTATCGTCAGCGTCTTGGATCAGGATGATTTGAGACTCGCTACCTAATATCGCCGTGGAATCAGCGTGTAACTGAACTTTTCGTTCAAAGCCACATCTCGCGCTGGTTAAGCAAACAAACGGCTTGTCAGAAATTAATGCACTCAAACGATGACTAAACACTTTCTTGCTGTTTTCATCGATGAATAGACGGCTGAGCTCCTCGCCTAGCAACTCATGGGGAGAGTTCAGTCCCAGAAGGCGTGCTGATGCAGGGTTGGCAGAGATGATAATGTCATCTTCGATAAGCAGCAGACCGTCAGGCAGTAGTTGTGTCAATTTAGCAAATTTACTTTCGGACTCCTCTAAGGAGCGTACGAGGATCTGCTTTTCTGAAGTATCCACAGCGTGAAAAACGACAAAGCGAATTTCGTTACCTTCAAAAACCGGTGACAGACTAAAGTGCAGGCTGGTTTCAAGGTCGGTTTCATCGAGGGTGATTTCGGCTTCGACATGCGTCCCTTTGAATGCACGCTGATAGTAGGGCGCCAACTTTTTATAAAACTGCTCGCCCAGTACCTGGCAATCGTTTAAGCCGATGATTTCCTCATGACTTAAACCTGCGATATCGCAGTAACGGTCACTTACCATTCGATAATTGTGTTTTTTATCAAGAATAGCAAAGAAGAAAGGGCTATTTGAGGTTAGCGTGGCAAACCAATGTTTTAATTGCTGGGAAGGCATTAGGGTATTACCGATCTCCAATGAGCCAGATTATTCGTCCGTGTATAAAAAGCGACACCCTGATAAGCCTGCGGCGGTCTACTATCAAGTCACAGTATCGCTTGCCATTAAAGGGCTCGCGGTTTTAACTTTACAGTTGACAATCACATGGATACGCTCAGATAACTATAACTTTGAAAATACGGTTGTAAAAGTGTTTATCCACCTGTTCGCATCAATAATACACGTAACTTCAAAAAAAGAAGCGTTAGTGAACAATAATCCACCAATCTAAAATAAGCACTTTATTGATACATAACAGTAATCTCATTGCCACGATTGCTTAATATAGGCAACCTAATGACAAAGTAACGGATAATGAACGTGTTAAACAAGATTCGCAGTCAACTAGTAAAGAACGCAGCTAACATTTTGCGTTCTCCAGTCCAGTTATTACCACAGCCAATTCAGCAAAAAGCATTGCTGGAGGGGCTAAAAATGGTGTTTAAAGAAGCCTTGGAAGATGGTGACTTTGAGTTCCTTGAAGACAAGTGGTTAAAAGTTGCGATTAAAGACTTGAACTTAGCATGGTACATCAGCTATCAAGACGAAAAATTAGTGGTAGCTGAAAAACCAGTTCAGGAAGATGTGAGTTTTAGTGGTAATCTAAACGACCTAGTACTGATTGCTGGTCGTAAAGAAGACCCTGACACACTGTTCTTCCAACGTCGCCTTTCAATTGAAGGCGATACTGAGCTTGGCTTAGAAGTGAAAAACTTAATGGACAGTGTCGACTTAGAGCAGTTACCGAAAGCAATGCAAGTCGCTTTGAATCAATTGGCTGATTTTGTTCAGAAAGGAGTTCAAGCGCCTGCACAACCAACCGGAGTAGCGAATGCTTATTCGAACTGAAGTCCCTGCGGACATTCTTACCATTGACCGCTTATTGAAACACGCCTTCCCGACGGAAGCTGAAGCTAAGCTTGTGATGCGTTTGCGCGAAAACAGCAAATTCACACTTTCCTTAGTCGCGTGCACAGATGAGGGAGAGGTGATAGGCCATGCTTTATTTAGCCCAGTGACCTTAAATGGTGAAGATTTGTCGTGGCAAGGGCTGGCGCCATTGGCTGTTCATGAAGATTACCGTCGCCAAGGCATCGCTGCAGAGTTGATCAAAGAAGGTTTTGATTCACTGCGTGATTTTGGCTATCCAGTGTGTGTGGTGTTGGGCGATCCTGATTATTACGCGCGCCAGGGCTTTCAATCATGCGACGAGATGGGATTCGAATGTGCTTGGGATGTTCCTAAAGGTGCATTTCGTATCGCAGAGTTGGTCGAAGGTCAATGTGCCGGACGCTCCGGACGCATAGATTACGCGCCAGAGTTCTCTGAACTGTAAATGAAAGAAGCCCACTAACTCAGTGGGCTTCTTTCTTAGTTCATTGAAAACTGAGATAGGGAGATTAGGATGACTGGTCACTTTTCTTCTTACCCCAAACCTCTATTTTTGCTTTCTTACTTAGCCCTAAAACATTGAGTTTTCTGCTGCCCCAACTACTGTAAGTCATTTCAATCTGTTTTAGCTTCGCTTCTTTTGAGCCAGGAAGGCTCCATGCACGAGTCGATAATCCACTTGTTAGCACACCCATAGAGGTTAGCTTTTTCTCACTACCGTCCGTCATCAAGACTTTTAAGTCGTTAATGTCTACCGTGCCCTGCACACATTTCAGTTTAATTTTACTGAAGCTGCGATTTCGAAATAGGCTATTTGGTGTCACGGTATCCGTTTCTGTTTGGAATTTGACGGTTTTCGTTGCAATCAGCTCCCACTCATCGCTGCTATTAGCAAAAACACTCATGCTGGTGGCGGCTACCAGTGCGCAAAGCAGCAGTGTAGGTAAGAATTTCATAATGTACCTCATATGTTATACCTACGGTATGGCCATTGTCATAGGCAGAACAGTTCAATCATTCCAATGTATTGAGGTGTTCCTTGAAGTCCTTTAGGTATAATCACGATTATTTGTTAGGATTGCCCTCGTTCAAATAGGTGACGGAAAATGTCAATTAACGAGAAACAGTATTTACACGAAATGGGCATCAGCACATGGGAGCTGGTACACCCAGATAGATTGGCAGGTTACCAATCGCCAAAAATCGATTTGCAAAGTTCTTGCAAACTCCTGTTGATCTCTCCGGTATGTCCAGAGAATGAGACGGCGGTTTTGTTTGAAAACATCCTAAAGAGTATGAAGTTAACGCTTGACCAAGCGTTACATATTGAGCCAGAGCGATTTCCATTACTTGGCCAGCACGAGCTTGAGTGGGTTTGGTTTGCAGGGTGTGAAGCCGAAGTATTGCCTGACACTAAACAATTGACATCGCCATTGTTGCAAGATGTGGATGGGAATACCCAACAAAAACGTGCACTTTGGCAACAGATTTGTTCTTACAACAATTCGAGCAAATAAGCATTAATCCCCGTTTTACTGCAATTGGTATTGCACATGAACCCCTAGGTAAATAATGACAACTAAAATCTTACCAATGTGCGCTGAGCACTTAGATCAAGTTTGGCAAATTGAGCAGCAAGCACACTCGCATCCGTGGGCAGAGTCTTTGGTACGTGATTTATCCAGCCGTGGAGCATGTCATCATGTGATGCTCGATGGCGAGATGGTGATTGGCTACTTCTATGCGCAGAATATTGTCGGTGAAGTTACGTTGCTGAATATTGCTATCGCGCCGCATCTTCAGGGTAAAGGCTATGGTCAAAAACTGTTGGATGCGTTCTTAGAACATTGTGAGCAATCAAAAGCGGAGAGTGCTTGGCTTGAGGTGCGAGAGAGTAATAAGCCTGCTATTTATATTTATGAACAAGCTGGATTCAATGAAGTTGATCGACGTCATAACTATTACCCTGCGAAAACTGGCACGGGAAAAGAAGATGCCATCATCATGAGTTATCTCTTCTTTCACTAACGTTAACGCATCCCATAAGGGAAGTCGCTCCTAAAGCGATCAGTTGCCCCTGAGGCAATAATAAGCGAGAATACCGCGCAATATTGAATCTAAAAAGCGTGTTTGCTTTTCGAGCAAGCATTCAGACATCAAAGAAGACCAGTTTCATGTCAAATACACCTTTTCTAAGCGAAGTGTCTAAACGTAGAACGTTCGCTATTATTTCTCACCCGGATGCGGGTAAAACCACCATTACTGAAAAAGTCCTTTTATTCGGAAACGCGATTCAAAAAGCAGGTACGGTTAAAGGTCGTGGTAATGCACAGCACGCAAAATCAGACTGGATGGAAATGGAAAAGGAACGTGGTATCTCGGTAACCACGTCTGTGATGCAGTTCCCTTACAATGATTGCCTGGTAAACCTACTTGATACTCCTGGACACGAAGACTTCTCGGAAGATACATATCGTACTCTAACGGCAGTCGACTCGTGTTTGATGGTTATCGATGCTGCGAAAGGTGTCGAGGATCGTACTCGGAAGCTGATGGAAGTAACCCGTCTACGTGATACGCCAATCGTGACCTTTATGAACAAACTTGACCGTGACGTTCGTGATCCAATGGAAGTATTGGACGAAGTAGAAAACGAATTGGGCATGATGTGTGCCCCTATCACGTGGCCAATCGGCTGTGGTAAAGAGTTTAAAGGTGTGTATCACATTCACCGTGATGAAACGATTTTATACGAATCTGGTCACGGTCATGAGATTCAAGAAGTTCGAATCATCAAAGGTCTAGATAACCCAGAGCTTGATGAAAAAGTCGGTGCAGGCCTTGCGGAAAGTGTTCGAGAAGAGCTTGAGCTTGTTATGGGTGCTTGCCCTGAGTTTGATTTGGAAATGTTCTTAACAGGTGACCTGACGCCAGTTTACTTCGGTACCGCATTAGGTAACTTCGGTGTAGACCACATGCTAGACGGTCTAACAGAGTGGGCACCAGCACCGAAAACGCGTCAAGCGGTTGAGCGTGAAGTTGAAGCGACAGAAGAGAAGTTCTCTGGTTTCGTATTCAAGATCCAAGCAAACATGGACCCGAAACACCGTGACCGTATCGCATTCATGCGTATTGTATCGGGTACTTACACGCAGGGTATGAAGATGAACCACGTTCGTCTTGGCAAGCAGGTGAGTATCTCTGATGCAGTAACCTTTATGGCGGGTGACCGTTCACGTGCAGAACACGCTTACGCGGGTGACATCATTGGTCTGCATAACCACGGCACTATTCAAATTGGTGATACTTTCACGCAAGGTGAGTCACTGAAGTTCTCTGGTATTCCAAACTTTGCGCCTGAACTGTTCCGTCGTATTCGTTTGAAAGATCCACTAAAGCAGAAACAGCTACTAAAAGGCTTGGTGCAACTATCAGAAGAAGGTGCGGTACAGGTATTCCGTCCACTACAAAACAACGATCTGATCGTTGGTGCCGTTGGTGTACTTCAGTTCGATGTTGTTGTGGCTCGTTTGAAGTCTGAATATAACGTTGAAGCGATTTATGAAGGCATTAACGTTGCAACTGCGCGTTGGGTTGAGTGTGATGATGCGAAGAAACTGGATGAGTTCCAACGTAAGAACCAAGCAAACTTAGCATTGGATGGTGGTGATAACCTAACGTATATTGCACCAACAATGGTTAACTTAAACTTGGCGAAAGAGCGTTTCCCTGATATTGATTTCCGTGCGACGCGTGAGCACTAATCAAAAAGCGGTTTGGGTAAGCTTTAACGCAAACTAGATTTTAAAACGCCCTTGGCTATAAACTTAGCCAAGGGCGTTTTTTATAAGGATGAGATATGAACTGGTTTAAACGAGGATTGAAGCGTTACGACGACTGGTGCAAGGAGATGGGGTTAACCCCTGATCAAAAACGCAGCTGCGTTCCGTATCGAAAAGATCCTGCCCATCAAAATGAAGAGAACAGTGAAGCTCTGCTATTTTCTGATTCTCAGTTTGTCGGTACAGATAAAAAGTCTCAAGATGAAGCTCTTTGATACCCATTGTCACTTTGACTTTGATGTATTCCAAGGTGACTTTGCACATCAACTTGAGCTAGCTCAAACGCAAGGCGTGACAAGAATTCTGATTCCTTCAGTGGGACCTCAAAACTGGGCTCGTATTCAAACCTTGGCAGATCAACATGCCAATTTGTATTACGCCCTTGGGTTTCATCCGTATTTTCTTGAAGATAACGTCGAGCAGCACTTTGCTGAATTGGAACATTATCTAAAACAAAATGCTCCCCAGTGCGTGGCAATAGGAGAGTGTGGGCTAGATTTTGCCATTGATGTTGACCCACAGTTGCAAGAAAAGACACTTGAAGTTCAATTTGAACTGGCTAGACGCTTCGAACTCCCAGTTATTTTACATAGCCGAAAAGCGCACAATCGCCTTATTCAAATGGTTAAAGCGGCGAAGCTCCCTCGGGGCGGTGTGCTACATGCTTTCTCTGGGAGTTATCAGCAAGCAATGGAGTGGGTCAAATTAGGTTTTTTTATCGGTGTAGGAGGAACCATCACCTACCCAAGAGCGAAAAAAACGCGCGACGCAATTCAAAAATTACCACTCAAACATCTCGTGATCGAAACAGATGCACCGGATATGCCTATACTTGGGTATCAAGGGGAGTCGAATCACCCAGCCAAACTCATTCACGTCTTTAATGAGCTCGTAGAGTTGCATAACGGCTCAAAGCAATCGATTGCCTCTCAGTTATGGAAAAATAGCAATTTTGCTTTCTCGATATGTGAATAAAATCTAAAGATGTGGTTTGAAATAGAAAACGTTTTCCTGCTTATTGTGAATTAACTCACAAAGCTGGCTGAATCAATCATGAATCTTATAGGAAAGTGTGAGGCTGGCATTACTTTAATTGATTCTGCATGAGTATAATTGCTCCCGCTTTATAGCTCCATTTTGTAACACGCCAATAAATAACTTATAAGGAAGTCATAAACTATGAGCCTGTTTATGAGCCTAATCGGTATGGTAGTGCTTCTTGCGATTGCAGTGGCATTTTCTAATAACCGAAAAGCTATCAATCTAAGAACTGTGGGTGGCGCATTCGCTATCCAATTCGCATTAGGTGCATTTGTTCTGTATGTACCTTGGGGCCGTGATCTACTAAACGGTTTCTCTTCAGGTGTTTCTAACGTTATCAACTACGGTAACGATGGTTCATCATTCCTGTTCGGTGGTCTTGTTTCTGACAAGATGTTCGAAGTATTCGGCGGCGGCGGTTTCATCTTCGCATTCCGTGTTCTTCCTACACTGATCTTCTTCTCTGCACTGATTTCAGTTCTTTACTACATTGGCGTTATGCAATGGGTTATCAAGATTCTTGGTGGCGCACTACAAAAAGCGCTGGGCACTTCACGTGCGGAATCAATGTCAGCAGCAGCAAACATTTTCGTAGGTCAAACAGAAGCACCTCTAGTTGTTCGTCCATTCGTTCCAAAAATGACTCAATCAGAGCTATTCGCGGTAATGTGTGGTGGTCTAGCTTCTGTTGCTGGTGGTGTACTAGCGGGCTACGCTTCAATGGGTGTTCCACTAGAGTACCTAGTAGCAGCATCATTCATGGCGGCACCAGGTGGTCTACTATTCGCTAAAATCCTTCACCCAGAGACTGACCAGCCTCACGAAAGTATCGAAGAAGCGATGGACGGCGGCGACGACAAACCAGTAAACGTAATCGACGCAGCAGCGGGCGGTGCGGCTTCTGGTCTACAACTTGCGCTTAACGTAGGTGCAATGCTAATCGCATTCGTTGGTCTAATCGCGCTGATCAACGGTATGCTAGGTGGCATCGGTGGTTGGTTCGGCATGCCAGAACTAACGCTAGAGCTAATCCTAGGTTACGCATTCTCTCCACTAGCATTCCTAATCGGTGTTCCATGGGCTGAAGCAGTAACTGCTGGTTCATTCATCGGTCAGAAAATCGTAGTGAACGAATTCGTTGCTTACTTGAACTTCACACCATACCTAGGTGAAAACGCTCAAGTAATCGCGGCAACTGGTGAAGTAATGTCTGAGAAGACAACAGCTATCATCTCATTCGCACTATGTGGTTTCGCGAACCTTTCTTCTATCGCGATTCTACTTGGTGGTCTAGGTAGCCTTGCACCAAACCGTCGTAGTGACATCGCTCGCATGGGTGTTAAAGCTGTTCTTGCAGGTACGTTGTCTAACCTTATGGCAGCGACAATTGCAGGCTTCTGCTTAAGCCTTGCAGCACTATAATTAGAATCGGTTCTTAATATATAGACGCCGTTTTACATCATGCCCTGTAGCAAGAGATTGCTGCGGGGCATTTTTCGTTTTTCGGGCTCTAAAATTTCACCGGGTGCCGGACTCAGTCTATGAGTTACGCAGCCGATGGAATAGGGGCTAGGAAATTTTGAGATACAAACCGTTTGCGCTCTATTTGGTGCTACAGTTTTGCGGTGAAACTCTATAATGTATTAATCACAGGATAGTGGTTAAGGTTGATACTTAATCACGTAATGAATATTACATAATCGATGGGCAAATGACTTGCCCAGCAATATCAGATCTAATAGGCGTTTTGCTGTGTGATGTGATATTAAAGACACCGCAATCATAGATTGTTGTGCCATAGGCCAAACTGGTACTGTGCGGTGACAAGGATAGCAATTGGCATATGAAATTTTCGCTGTATATGCCGAGTCTTCAGGGAACCAAGTCCGTTCATTAATAGACTGTTTAGCCATTTACTCACATTGTCTCGACTTGTTGATTATAGTTAGAGACGTGATGTAAGGCTGAGTAGTGAATTTTTTGAATATTGATCGGAGATAGAAATGAGCGATTTAAAAGCAGCAGCGCTACGTGCACTTAAACTTATGGACCTAACTACGTTGAATGACGATGACACTGATGCAAAAGTGATCTCATTATGTCATGACGCGAAAACAGCAGTAGGCAACACAGCTGCAATTTGTATTTACCCTCGCTTTATTCCTATTGCTAAGAAGACACTTCGTGAGCAAGGTACGCCAGAGGTTCGCATTGCAACAGTAACGAACTTCCCACACGGTAACGACGACATCGAAATCGCTGTTGCTGAAACAAAAGCGGCGGTTGCTTACGGTGCAGACGAAGTTGACGTTGTTTTCCCATACCGCGCGCTAATGGCGGGTGATGAGAAAGTAGGCTTCGAACTAGTTAAGCAATGTAAAGAGGCTTGTGGTGATATTCTTCTTAAAGTGATCATCGAAACGGGTGAACTAAAAGAAGAAGCACTAATCAAGAAAGCATCTCAAATCTGTATTGAAGCAGGTGCTGACTTCATTAAAACTTCAACTGGTAAAGTGCCAGTAAACGCAACACCAGAATATGCACGCATGATGCTTGAAGTGATTCGCGACATGGGTGTTGCAGAAACTGTTGGTTTCAAGCCAGCAGGTGGTGTGCGCACTGCTGAAGATGCAGCTGCATACCTAGCAATGGCTGATGAAATCCTAGGTGACAACTGGGTTGATGCCCGTCACTACCGTTTCGGTGCGTCCAGCCTGCTAACTAACCTACTAAATACATTAGAAGTGACAGACGAAACTGCTGATCCAGCAGCGTACTAATCCCAATAATATGTCTGAACGGTAGCACCTAAACGGGTGCTACCAAACCTCTTCTATCCTACTTAACCATGGCTCACTGAGAGCATGGGAGGCACTAATGTATTTACCACAAGAAATCATTCGTAAAAAACGTGACGGTGAAGTACTTACCGCAGACGAAATCAACTTCTTTATTCAAGGCGTAGCAAATAATACCGTATCTGAAGGTCAGATCGCGGCGTTTGCTATGACGATTTTCTTCAATGAAATGACCATGGATGAGCGCATCGCCCTAACGTGTGCAATGCGTGATTCGGGCATGGTTATCGACTGGAGCCACATGAACTTTGGTGGCCCAATTGTCGACAAACACTCTACCGGCGGTGTGGGTGACGTAACGTCTTTGATGCTTGGCCCTATGGTGGCAGCATGTGGCGGTTTCGTACCAATGATCTCTGGCCGTGGTCTTGGCCACACAGGCGGTACGCTAGATAAGCTTGAGTCTATTCCAGGCTACAACATCACACCAAGCAACGATGTGTTTGGGCAAGTAACTAAAGATGCAGGCGTGGCGATCATCGGTCAAACTGGTGACCTTGCTCCAGCGGATAAGCGTGTTTACGCGACTCGTGATATTACCGCAACCGTAGACAACATTTCTCTGATCACGGCATCCATTCTTTCTAAGAAATTGGCGGCGGGTCTGGAGTCGCTAGTAATGGACGTTAAAGTCGGCTCTGGTGCATTCATGCCAACTTACGAAGCGTCTGAAGAGCTAGCGAAATCAATCGTAGCAGTAGCAAACGGTGCGGGTACTAAGACCACTGCAATCCTGACAGACATGAACCAAGTATTGGCCTCTTCGGCAGGTAATGCGGTGGAAGTTCGTGAAGCGGTTCGTTTCCTAACGGGTGAATACCGTAACCCACGCCTACTTGAAGTGACCATGGCTTCTTGTGCAGAAATGCTGGTACTTGGCAAACTGGCTGAGAACACAGAAGACGCACGTGCAAAATTGATGGAAGCTCTAGACAACGGCAAAGCAGCAGCATGCTTCGGCAAGATGGTTACTGGTCTTGGCGGCCCAGCAGACTTCGTAGAAAACTACGATAACTACCTAGAAAAAGCGGAAATCATCAAGCCAGTTTACGCGACGGAAACGGGCATTGTTTCAGCAATGGACACGCGTGCTATTGGCATGGCTGTCGTTGCTATGGGTGGTGGTCGCCGTGTTGCTACTGATGAAATCGACTATGCCGTAGGTTTCGACGAGTTCATCCGCTTGGGTGAAGTTGCAGATAGCGATAAACCTCTTGCCGTTATCCACGCTCGCAGTGAAGAGCAGTGGGAAGAAGCGGCAAAAGCACTGCGTAGTGCAATCAAAGTAGGTGGTGAGTACACACCTACTCCAGAGGTTTACCGCCAAATTCGTGCAGAAGATATTTAATAGAACAAGTAATTACACAAGGCCTACTCAACCATAATAAAAAGCCGAGTGGGCCTAAGGAACGAGCAATGAAAAGAGCATTTATTTTAGTACTAGACTCATTCGGTATTGGTGCAACCGCTGACGCTGAGAAATTTGGTGATGTAGGTTCAGACACACTAGGCCACATCGCAGAACAATGCGAAAAAGGCTTAGCAGATAACGACCAACGTCAAGGCGCACTTCGCCTTCCAAACCTATCTAAGTTAGGTTTGGCAATGGCACATAAAGAGTCAACAGGTCGCTTCGCACCTGGCCTAGACGCTGATGCAGAAATCATTGGTGCGTACGGTCACGCAGCAGAGCTTTCTTCTGGTAAAGATACGCCGTCTGGTCACTGGGAAATCGCAGGTGTTCCTGTTCTGTTTGACTGGGGTTACTTCACAGACAAAGCAAACAGCTTCCCTAAAGAGCTGACGGATCGCATCCTTGAGCGCGCGGGTCTTGACGGTTTCCTAGGTAACTGCCACGCATCTGGTACTCAAGTTCTTGATGACTTGGGTGAAGAGCATATGAAGACTGGGCAGCCAATCTTCTACACTTCTGCGGACTCTGTATTCCAAATCGCCTGTCACGAAGAGATATTCGGCCTGGATCGTCTACTAGAGCTTTGCCAAATTGCGCGTGAAGAACTAGAAGATTACAACATCGGCCGTGTAATCGCGCGCCCATTCATTGGCCCGGGTAAAGGTCAATTTGAGCGTACGGGTAACCGTCGTGACCTATCTGTAGAGCCACCATCAGCGACTATCTTACAAAAGTTAGTTGATGAGAAGGGCGGTCAGGTTCATTCCATCGGTAAGATTTCAGATATTTATGCAGGTTGTGGGATCACTAAGAAAACCAAAGCAACAGGCATTCCAGCACTATTTGAAGCAACGAAAGAAGCGATCAAAGAAGCGGGTGATAACACCATCGTATTCACTAACTTCGTTGACTTCGATTCAGCTTACGGCCACCGCCGTGATGTAGCGGGTTACGCTGCGGCGCTTGAGTACTTTGATGGTCGCATCAATGAAGTGCTTGAACTGATGGATGAAGATGACGTGCTTATCCTAACAGCAGACCACGGCTGTGACCCTACATGGCCAGGCACTGACCATACTCGTGAGCACATCCCAGTATTGGTTTACGGCCAAAAAGTGCCAGCAGGCTCTCTTGGCCGCCGCGAAACATTCGCAGACATCGGCCAAACATTGGCGAGCTACTTCGGTACTTCTCCAATGGATTACGGTAAGAATTTCCTATAATTAGGATATTGAAAACTAGGAGCTGAATGCTCCTAGTTTTATGTTTGCAGTATGCAAGTACTGCTTGTCGGAAATGAGAATACTCTGGCTTATATCGCCTTAAGCGCGGAGCGCTAGAGAAAGGTTAAGGAAAAGAAAATGGCAACTCCACATATCAATGCTGAAATGGGTGCATTCGCAGACGTCGTACTGATGCCGGGTGACCCGCTACGTGCAAAATACATCGCAGAAACCTTCCTTGAAGACGTTGTGCAAGTGTGTGATGTGCGTAATATGTTCGGTTACACAGGCACATACAAAGGCCGTAAGATCTCGGTTATGGGCCACGGTATGGGTATCCCATCATGCTCGATTTACGCAACAGAGCTAATTAAAGACTTCGGCGTGAAGAAAATTATCCGTGTTGGTAGCTGTGGCGCAGTAAACGAAGACATCAAAGTGCGTGATGTTGTGATCGGCATGGGCGCGTGTACGGATTCTAAAGTGAACCGTATCCGTTTTAAAGGTCATGACTTTGCTGCAATCGCAGACTACAAAATGGTTCGCGCGGCAGAAGACGCAGCAAAAGCACGTGGCATTGATGTGAAAGTCGGTAACCTATTTTCAGCGGAGCTTTTCTACACGCCAGATCCAGAAATGTTCGACGTAATGGACAAGTACGGCATTGTTGGTGTTGAAATGGAAGCGGCGGGTATTTACGGCGTAGCGGCAGAATACGGTGCAAAAGCTCTGACAATCTGTACGGTTTCAGATCACATCAAAACGGGTGAGCAAACAACTTCTGATGAGCGTCAAACAACATTCAACGACATGATGCTAATCGCACTAGATTCAGTATTGCTAGGCGACGAAGAATAAGCGACAAAGAGTCATCTTAGTTTCTTGACATTAAGAACTAAAAGAACAGCCCGCACAATGCGGGCTGTTTTTGTATTAGATGTTGATTACCGACTGACTATTTGGTTAGCAGTAGGTTTTGCGCTTTTTTACGGCGGATAGGCTGTCTACGTAAAATCATAATGAATAACATGCCGCACACAAAACTCATTAGCACCATCATGTACATGTAGCGATCACTCTTACGATAGTGGTGGTCAGAAATCGCGGTTACACGACCTGTCTCAAAGGTAACGCGAACAAAACCGATGAGTGCTTCATCGGCAAATACTGGTTCAACCAACTGCTGGCGGCCAATGGAAGCTGTTGCCAAGGGCGTGTCTAAGCCTAAAACTTCGCGTACCGATAGCGCATCTTCACTAGACGCTAAACGTACGCCTTGTGCATCATATATTGTCGCATCAAACACCAAACGGTCTTGTGCTAGCTGGTTTGTCAGCTTAAGTAAGCGTTCTTGATCTTTGGTCAAAATCATTTCACTGGCAGAAAGAGACGCCTGTGAAATCAAAACTTTGGTGAGTGTCTCAAGCTGCTGTGCTTGAATTTTCTCGTTGCCCTTACTGATCACAACACTGTTTTTGATCGTGATAAACAACATCACACACAGTAGGATTAGTGCCAGAATTCTTAGGGCATTCCTTACTGAGAACAAGGATTCACTCATGCTCTTTACTCATCCATTTAAAATAAAACAAAGACTTGCCTTTTTAGTTTGTTGAGGTAACGTTTTAGCAAAGTCATAAGGGATTATATACATGGACGCGTCAAAAAGCTTGCCTATCAGAAAACATACGACACTTTTAAAACGATTACCCGAGACTCGATTTGCCTCCCAATTAGATAAAGCAAAAGCAAACTGGATAGTGTTTGCAGAATACCTTTCGCCACGTCATTTTGAAGACATTGATTTCTTCACTGGTGTCTACAACCCCGTGTTAGAAACGTGGAAAGTTGGCCAATATGAAGTCGCCTTGATGGCAGGAGAGTTGACCCCTCAACACGAAACGATCTTACAAAGCCTCAACTTGGATTACGCCTCGCTTAATGAAGTTCCAGATCTCTCAACCCAAGGTTTGATTGTATTTGACATGGACTCAACGGCAATCCAGATAGAGTGTATTGATGAAATCGCAAAATTGGCCGGAGTCGGGGATGAGGTGGCAGAAGTTACTGAACGTGCGATGCAAGGAGAACTGGATTTTGAGCAAAGTTTGCGTCAACGCGTAGGCAAGCTCAAAGGTGCTGATGAATCAATTCTTGAACAAGTTCGTTCCCAATTGCCATTTATGCCGGATTTTGAAGCGTTAATCGCAACGTTAAAAGCACTAGGCTGGAAAACAGCGATTGCTTCCGGTGGTTTTACTTACTTCTCGGACTACATCAAAGATAAAGTCGATTTAGATTTTGCTCGCTCTAATCAGTTGGAAATCATTAATGGTAAGCTCACGGGGAACGTACTTGGCGATGTGGTTACCGCGCAGATGAAGTCAGATATCCTGGTGGAGTTGGCGGATGAATACGAAATTGAGCAGCACAACACGGTTGCTGTCGGTGATGGCGCTAACGATCTTGTGATGATGTCGGTGGCGGGCTTAGGTATCGCGTACCACGCAAAACCTAAAGTGGAAGCTCAAGCGCAATCTGCGATTCGCTTTGCAGGCTTAGGCGGTGTGCTCTGTATTTTATCTGGTGCACTGGTGAAGCAGCAAAAGGTCAGCTGGAAAGCAAAACCTTAATTTATCCATTCAAAAACACCGCCTTTCTGGCGGTGTTTTTCGTTGACTTAGTATGGCTCTAAATTTACTCGGTTAACTCCAATCTAATTACAACCTCTTCCGTAATGTCTTCAAACTCACTGTAACCGACCAAAGCGGTCAGCTCCTTTTCTAATTTGCTCGCTTGATGTACACCAAATTGGGTTAAGTCACTTAAATCTTGTTGCAGCAACGATGTCATCGGATCGAAAATTGGGGCTGTAGATAAGCGAATTACGTAGAAGTCACCCATCATTCGCGCTTTCTTTATAAATTGAATCCGTTCTTTTACGCTGTTGAACTCTTGATGAAGCTTAGACTCAATGCCTGTAATTTTATTGCCGACTTTGGCTGCGCTAATGTAGATATCCTGATGCCTTGCTTGAGCTCCCTCTACACGCTTTATCGGCTCTGCGATTAATGTGCTTGTTCGACCTTTAAAGATAGGTTCAAGTGACAACAATTGATCGTGCCCAAGGCGGGCAAAAAGCTCAATGTGCTTAGGTAGCGGCAAATTCACCCCAATAACGGGGGTTTTGATTGAAGACGACGCTGTTTTACTGATAAAAATGGGTGTGCTCAGAGTTCGAGAGAGCAACATGCTGTGCAGTCTTTCAAGTAACGCATTACTCGGTAGCATCTCTTTCTGCGGGATCAACTTATCTTGATTGTGCTCGATAATGCTGTTGAAAAAGGCGATCACTTTAATGGTGTGGCTGCTTTCATCAATAACTAACTGTACGCTACAGCCATCTGGGCTAACACGAATTACCCGGTATGGCACCGACGTTAAAGGCAGCTTTTTGTCGTAGAGTTGTAACTCTCGGAAGTTGACCTGAACCTCTTGCCCAGAGCGCAACATGGTAGGTTCGTCCAGTTTAATGCCGAGCCCTCGCTTTGAAATATCGACGGTGCTGCCGCTCGCTGTGACAGGCCCAGAACGCAGTTCTATTGGGGTCTTAAATCGGTAACGTGGCTCTTTACGACGAGACTTGGCATCAAAATAAATGCCTTTCGGGTTGCCTATAATTCTTCTCGGATGGCGAAATGCATTTAACGTATTTGCGGGTAAGCGCGGCTTTTCAGTGAGCAGATAATCCTGCCCTGATTTTTCGTCAGCAATTTCTTGCAAGATGCCTATGTGAGTCAATGATTGGGACGTTTCAGCTAACTCCGGAGAGAAAGCGGCTAAGTCTTCCTGTTCTTGCTCTGACAGTTCAAATATCGAAATTCTAAACGCGCGCCAACTTTCACGTTTAGCACCTAAATGCCAAAATAGCTGGCGTTGTTCACGAGTGGCCTCAGGGCGAAGCATCGAATAGAAATAGGTTCGGTTTTCGTGCTCGTGAGTAAATGAATAAAGGACATTGGTGGTGCCTTTAACGCCAGGTTTAATGAGTGACGCGACTCGCTTCTCATTAAATAAGGATCCAAACATTTGCTGGTTCCTTTCATCATGCCAGTACTGCCAAAGCTTTTGATTGTTTGGCGTCAACATAGCGAGTTTCAGCTCACTGCCATCAAAGAATAGAGGTAAGCTGCTGGTGTGCTTAAGCGCGATGTGCTCATAACCACGAGTTCGAGCTCGAATGATCTTATCTTGATTATCGTGACGAGCTCTTTTAGCTGCGCTGTTGAGCGCTTCATCGATCACTCGAGTAACGACATTGGTTTCAGTTAAACGTATGGTTCTGAGGTATCGAACTGAGTCATTCTCGTAACAGTCATCAACCGCAAGTATGCGGTACGCCAGCGGTTTCTCTATACCGGCAACCTGAGATTTGCTGGCAAATTCAGTAAACGTGACCTGAATAATCTCCCCAAGGTTATATTTAAACGCACTTGGGACTTTGAACTTTGCGCCAGAGCAGGATAAGTCAATGCTTAACCCATGCAGAAGTTGCCCTTTAGAGCGGCAAATCTCGACTTGAGATTGGACTTTCAAGCGCTTTTCTTGGCGCTTTAAGTCATAGCCGAGGTGAACGGGCTCCGCTAAGAAAGGGCTTTTAGGATCCGTTAACGATTGCGTTTTTTGTTGAGTAAGACGTTTGCTCATTACGCGAAAGTTATTCCGTGTGTTGACCAAAGCTTCCCACATTCCCTCAGTGTAGCCGCCAAACTTTTTGATGTTTTTATGGTAAGCGTTGAAAGCAACGTCATCTAACCAATGTGGAATACCATCCAAAATATACTCGCGACATTCACCTTGGACGCGACCGCGCAGATCGATGCTTTTTTTGCACGGAGCCATCAAGCGATTAAGTTCCATCTTCACTAAGATTTTGGCCGAAGGCGGCTCTTCCTCGGTCAATTGGCCAAGGACAAAGTCAAAGTCATCCGAACCGTAAACGGGAATGAGTCGTTCTGCGATCGAGAGAATTTCAGATTGCTGCATTATTTCTGTTAGAGTATGTCGTTACTTTAAATTGTATCGGCTAAGCGAAGTAAAACTTAAGTATATCAATAGTTCATTTCAGTTAAGGTCTGACTTGGCTGTGCTTAGTCACATTTGTAGAAAAAATCGAGGCATCATGGCGAAAGCAAAACGAGCGTATGTTTGTAATGATTGTGGCGCGGACTTTCCCCGTTGGCAGGGGCAGTGTAACGCATGTGGTTCGTGGAATACGATAACAGAAGTCCGTATCGCTGCATCGCCAACGGTTGCTCGTAATGAACGTTTATCCGGCTACGCGGGTTCCGCAACAGAAGCAACAGTTCAAACGTTATCCGAAATTGATCTGCAGGAAGTGCCACGCTTCACCAGTGGGTTTAAAGAACTTGACCGCGTATTAGGTGGGGGCGTTGTACCCGGCGCTGCTATTTTGATTGGTGGTAACCCTGGCGCGGGTAAATCCACCCTGCTGCTGCAAACCATGTGTAGTTTGTCTGCGCAAATGCCAACGCTCTATGTAACAGGTGAAGAATCGTTGCAGCAGGTAGCAATGCGAGCTTCTCGACTGGGCTTGCCGAAAGAGCACTTAAAGATGTTATCGGAAACAAACGTCGACAAAATTTGCCAAATTGCCGAAAAAGAGCAACCTCGCATTATGGTGATTGACTCGATTCAGGTAATGCACGTTTCAGATGTTCAATCGTCACCGGGCAGTGTTGCTCAAGTACGTGAATCTGCGACTGCTCTGACACGATACGCAAAACAGAATAACGTCGCGGTATTTATTGTTGGTCACGTAACAAAAGATGGTACCCTTGCGGGCCCTAAAGTTCTTGAGCACATTATAGACTGTTCAGTGCTGCTTGATGGTGGTACTGATAGCCGCTTTCGCACATTGCGTAGTCATAAAAACCGCTTTGGCGCTGTGAATGAGCTCGGTGTTTTTGCAATGACAGGCCAAGGGTTGAAAGAAGTGAGTAACCCATCCGCGATTTTCCTTTCTCGTGGTGAAGAAGAAACATCAGGTTCTTCTGTTATGGTCGTGTGGGAAGGTACGCGTCCTCTATTAGTAGAGATTCAAGCGTTGGTGGATTACTCGCAATTGGCAAACCCTCGCCGTGTTGCGGTCGGTTTGGAGCAGAACCGCTTATCACTTTTGCTCGCTGTGTTGCATAAGCATGGTGGCTTACAAATGGCAGACCAAGATGTCTTTGTTAATGTGGTTGGCGGTGTTAAGGTGACGGAGACGAGTGCCGATCTCGCGTTAGTTATGGCGCTTTTATCGAGTTTTCGTGACCGTCCACTACCCAAAGATGTGGTTATTTTTGGTGAGGTCGGGCTTGCAGGCGAAATCCGTCCTGTGCCAAGTGGGCAAGAACGTTTGAATGAAGCGTTCAAACATGGTTTCAAGAAAGCCATTGTGCCTGCAGCCAACATGCCGAAAGGCGGCATTCCTGGCATGCAAATTCACGGCGTTAAGAAATTGTCGGAAGCCATAGAGGCTTTTGACGAGCTGTAATGCTCATAAGAATGGTATTTGTGGAATCACAAACTGTTCTATCCGTCCTCAATAAAATGCGAATAAAGTACATAAATTGCTGTGTTTGACTATGCTTTGGGGACGGAAATTTCACGTTAAAATTTTTTTTCTTCCATCCGCACGCAAGGGTATCAGTATTGACAGAATGTGATATACTCTGCGCGCACTTTATACCTTATTAACAGAGTAAGACAATGACTGATTTATCAAAATACAGAAACATTGGTATTTTTGCTCACGTAGACGCGGGTAAAACTACCTCTACAGAGCGTATCCTAAAGCTAACTGGTAAGATCCATAAGATCGGTGATACACACGACGGTTCAACTACAACTGACTTCATGGAGCAGGAAGCTGAACGTGGTATCACAATCCAGTCTGCAGCAACAACTTGTTTCTGGAACGATCACCGTCTAAACATCATCGATACTCCTGGACACGTTGACTTCACTATCGAAGTTTACCGTTCTCTAAAAGTACTTGACGGTGGTATCGGTGTATTCTGTGGTTCTGGTGGTGTTGAGCCTCAGTCAGAAACTAACTGGCGTTACGCTGACGAATCACACGTATCACGTCTGATCTTCGTTAACAAACTAGACCGTATGGGCGCAGATTTCTACAAAGTTGTAGATCAAGTACAAAACGTACTAGGTGCTACACCTCTAGTTATGACTCTACCTATCGGTATCGAAGAAGATTTCGTAGGTGTTGTAGACGTACTAAGCCAACAAGCTTACGTATGGGATGAGTCTGGCCAGCCAGAGAACTACGAAGTTCAAGATATTCCAGCAGACATGGTAGAAAAAGCTGCTGAATACCGTGAAATGCTAATCGAAACTGCTCTAGAGCAAGACGAAGATCTAATGATGGCTTACCTAGAAGAAGGCGAAGAGCCATCTCTAGAAGACATCAAACGTTGTATCCGTAAAGGTACTCGTGATCTAGCATTCTTCCCAACTTACTGTGGTTCAGCGTACAAGAACAAAGGTATCCAACTTATTCTTGACGCGGTAATTGATTACCTACCATCTCCAACAGAAGTTGATCCACAGCCTCTAACTGATTCAGAGACTGGTGAGCCAACTGGTGAAGTTGCGACTGTATCTGCAGACGAGCCACTACGTGCGCTTGCATTTAAGATCATGGACGACCGTTTTGGTGCTCTAACCTTTATCCGCATCTACTCTGGTAAGATGAAGAAAGGTGACACAGTACTTAACTCTGCAACTGGTAAAACAGAGCGTATCGGCCGTATGGTTGAGATGCACGCAGACGAGCGTAACGAGATCGATTCAGCACAAGCTGGTGACATCATCGCTGTAGTTGGTATGAAGAACGTTCAAACTGGTCACACTCTATGTGATCCTAAGCACGAATGTACTCTTGAGCCAATGATCTTCCCAGATCCAGTAATCTCTATCGCAGTTAAGCCTAAAGATAAAGGCGGTTCTGAGAAGATGGGTATCGCGATCGGTAAAATGGTTGCAGAAGATCCATCATTCCAAGTTGAGACTGATGAAGATTCAGGCGAAACTATCCTGAAAGGTATGGGTGAACTTCACCTAGACATCAAGGTAGATATCCTTAAGCGTACTTACGGCGTTGAGCTAGAAGTTGGTGCTCCACAGGTTGCTTACCGTGAAACTATCACTCAAGCAATCGAAGACAGCTACACGCATAAGAAACAGTCTGGTGGTTCTGGTCAGTTCGGTAAGATCGATTACCGCATCAAACCAGGTGAGCCAAACTCTGGCTTCACGTTCAAGTCAACAGTTGTTGGTGGTAACGTACCTAAAGAATTCTGGCCTGCAGTTGAGAAAGGCTTTGCGTCAATGATGGAGCACGGTGTTCTAGCTGGCTTCCCAACTCTAGACGTTGAAGTTGAACTATTCGACGGTGGTTTCCACGCAGTTGACTCTTCAGCTATCGCTTACGAAATCGCTGCTAAAGGCGCATTCCGTCAGTCTATGCCTAAAGCTGGCGCGCAACTTCTTGAACCAATCATGAAAGTTGACGTGTTCACTCCAGAAGATCACGTTGGTGACGTAATCGGTGACCTTAACCGTCGTCGTGGTATGATCAAAGACCAACAAGCTGCGTCTACTGGCGTACGTATCAAGGGTGATGTACCTCTATCAGAAATGTTTGGTTACATCGGTACTCTACGTACAATGACTTCTGGTCGTGGTCAGTTCTCTATGGAGTTCTCACACTACGCACCATGTCCAGCAAACGTTGCTGAGCAAGTAATTGCTGACGTTAAAGAGCGTAACGCTAAGAAGTAATTCTTAAGTTAACTCTGTAACTTGAAAGCCCCGCCTAGTGCGGGGCTTTTTGTATCTAACCGCTTATACACAGCGCGTTTTTGTTTCGCTGGTATACGTCTTTGGTGTTGTTTACCGACAATTCTGAAGCTGAGCCAGTATTACTAACATTGAGGTCGATGGTTTTAAAATCTGGTATCACTGACTTTTCAAATGTTTCTATTTCTTCTCTCAACCATTCGAACAATTGGGCTTTAGGTCGCTTTAAGTAGCCTTTTGGAGCGCACAGGTAATACGCAAATTTGGGTTTAATGGCTATATCACCAATTCGGACCAGTTTGCCTGAACGAAAATATTGATGAGCTAAACTGTGTTTGACGAGCGCTACGCCTTGTAGTGATAACGCGGCTTCTAACACTAAGTGTGAGCCACTGTATTTTAAAGCAGGCTTTGCTGCTGAATGACCAAGTCTCGCTAACCACATGTTCCAGTCCAGATCTGGCCAAACGTCTTCGATGAGCTCTGCTTTGCTTAAATCTTCAATGCGATAGATGCCGTGCTCTTTCTGATATACCGGGTGACAGGCAGGATAAAAAGCTTCATCCATTAGCCATTGTGATTCTAAATTAGGGTATTTTCCTAAACCGTAACGGACACACAAATCGATCTGACTATCTTGAAAAGACACCAAATCATTGGTTGGTTCTAATAGTAAGGCGATATCAGGGTGACGCTGACGAAAAGCCGTAATTTTCGGGACTAACCAATGGTGAGCGAAAGAGGGGAGTGTTGATATCGAAAGGTGGTTAGGATTAGGATCTTGATTCACCAATCTCACCCCTTGCTGCAAATGAGCAAACCCTCTTTCAGCCTGAGTAAACAGCAGCTCTCCCTCAGGTGTGAGCACGATTTTTCTGTGCTGGCGAACAAATAAGTCCGTTCCTAAAAACTCTTCAAGATGACGAATTTGCTGACTAATGGCAGCTGGCGTGACAAACAATTCTTTTGCCGCTGTTTTAAAGCTTCCTTCCTTTGCTGCAATGAAGAAGTAATACAAGCCCTGTAAAGGAGGCATTCGATCTTTCACATTAGTTTTCCTTAACTCAATGGCAGATTCTATCGTTTGAGGATATCAGCGTAGTCGCTGATTATTAAGTGGTCAACATTGTTATAGGAGTTGGTTACATGGAAAACATGACATACACTTGTGAGCGCACTTTACCAGCTGACCATCAGACCGGATTACAGTTAATTTATTCTAAACTTGCTAGTTGGAGAAGAAACTACAAGACACGTCGTCACTTGAGAGAGTTACCAGAACATCTTTGGGACGATATAGGATTAGATGAAAAGGAGATTAATAGTGAAGTGAGGAAGCCGTTTTGGAGAGATTAGTTATGAGTTTGATTCGAGCTCAGAATTAAACTGCACTCCCCAATGATATTGAGGAGTGCAGACAAGGCTATAAATCTTCTTCCCACACAACCAATTCACCTTTCGGCCAGTTGTGACCAATTTCATGATACTTTTGCTCAAGCACATGACGTTTAATTTTGAGTGTTGGCGTCAATACGCCATTTTCAATGCTCCAAGGCTCTTTAATCATTAATACGCCTTTGATTTGCTCATGAGAGGCGAGTTCTTGATTCATTTTTGCAATGACTTTGCGGGTGGTTCGTGCGTACCGCTCTCGATCAAAGTTAGGAAAATCATGTGGCACAACCAAAAGAATCGGGGCTGGTAGCCCTAAACCGATGAGGCACATCATCTCTACGCGACTGTATTCGAAAAGTTTTTTCTCGATAGGAACTGGAGAGACAAACTTACCTTTGGCGGTTTTAAAGTTATCTTTTTTACGGCCTTGAATGGTTAGGTAACCATCTGAGTCGATAGAGCCGATATCGCCTGTGTGTAGCCAGCCCTCTGAATCAAAAGACTCTTGGGTGGCAATGTCATTTTTGTAGTAGCCAAAAAATAGCCCTTTGCCACGCACCATGATTTCATCATCGTCAGCGATTTTTAACTCAATACCTGGTCCAGCATTACCGACACTACCAATTTTGTCAGCTCTAAATGGGTAGTTGAGCGTGCTATAAGCAAATGATTCTGTCATGCCCCAAGCTTCAGTAATATTGAGTCCTACAGAGTGGTACCATTCCAGCAGTGCTGGTGATACCGGGGCAGAGCCACAGCCTAATACTCGAGCCAGATCCAACCCCAATCCTTCTGCGAGCTTTTTCTTGATCAGAGAATTGACGAATGGGATTTTCAATAGAATGTTGAGCTTCTTCTGTGGAAGTTTGTCTTGAATACGTTGTTGGAATAGCGTCCATAATCGCGGGACTGAGATAAACAGAGTCGGGCGGTGCATTTTTACATCTTCGATAAAGGTATCCAATGATTCTGGAAATGCTGTTGGTACACCACCCATGATGGATGAGCCAAAAATGTAGACGCGCTCTGTAATATGAGCCAAAGGTAAGTAAGAAAATAGACGATCATTTTCTTGAATACCGATATGGTTTATCAGTTGTTGTACTGACCAGTTAAACGCTCCGTAGGTCAGCATAGCACCTTTCGGTAATCCTGACGTACCAGAGGTATACACCAAAGACATTAGCTTATCGTCGTAGTGCTGTGGACGCTCTTCACTTGGCATTGCATCGGCAATGAGTGCTTGGTATTCATACTGACATTTTGGTGCCGTGTCATAAGGTAGAGCGATACTAATGAGCTCCGGCATAGCATCAATGACTTGCTGAGTTGCTTTGGGATCATCGAGTTTTCCGCCAATGATCGCTTTACTTTCACTATGAGTCACACAGTATTCGATGGTGTCTGCACCGGCGGTAGGAAAGATTGGCACACTGACATAGTCACCAAGCATCATAGCAAGATCGCAAATAAACCATTCTGCACAGTTTTTAGATACTAACGCGACTTTGTCGCCAGGCTTTACACCAAGCGAGCGTAGTGCGCTGACAAGTTTTAAGGCTTGATCTGCAACATCAGAGAATGTGTACTCAACAAACTGTCGGTTAATAATTTGTTTTAGGTAGACCTCATTTGGACGCTCTTGAGCCCATTTGAGGATCATTTCATTTGGTGGTGGGAGAGCGCAACCAGCAGCGCTATTTAGATTCGGCTGATTCATTTTAAGTGACTCCATGTCTTCTCATTGTATTTATAATTGTTAACGCATTGTTAACTTTAGCATGTTAAATCGCGACACGGGAATGCATTTTGATGAAATATGTGGGGAAGATAGCGTTAGTTATGGTTGAAGTCGGAGCGACTCGATCTAAAAAGCAATGTGATTGATGCTACACAAAAGAGAACAGGCTTTTCAGCTGTTATGTCATACCGACTTCATACTAAGAGCACAGGTAAGCAATTTATTTTATTAATAATATTGCGAAAACATAGAATCTATCCTAATTATTTATTAACTAGTGGCTTAGTGTTGAAGATAAGTATAAATGTCTCCTAATTTCTTCAAAGCGCCAAACTTAAAGGTATGTCGTGGTTTTGAAGTAACTATACTAATCTTACTTTGGAAAGTTAGGAGCTTCACCTCAAGCTATTGCCTGAGATTACTTGGGTACGATCATCAGCAAAAGGAAAGATGTGATGTTACGGAAGACTTTACTGGGTACCTATCTTTGTAGTTTATTCATTGCGGGGAATGCATATGGTGCTGAAGGAGATGATATTCCTCAGCGCGCCCAAACGGTTGGTGATGTTATTGAGCGCCCAGGCGTTCTCACACCTAAAGGTAAATGGTCATTTGATTCGTCTTTAAGCTATACACAAAACTCTTCAAACAAAGTATCTGTTGTTGGGTATACAGTCTTACCAACTCTGATTGTTGGGCGAATTGAAGTGAGTGATTCGGATAGGACTACAGTAACCGTTGGATTAACTGCTCGGTACGGTTTAACAAACGCCACAGAGTTAGAAGTTAGAGTGCCGTATGTGTATCGTAATGACCAAGTTTCTACGCGCCCCATTCAAGATGGTTCAAACAGTGAAGTAGTAAACACAACGGTGGATGGCGGAGGGCTTGGTGATGTAGAGTTCGCATTGAGGCACCAGTTTAACTTTGAGTCTGCGCCATACTGGGTAGGTGGCCTTAGAGTAAAGTCGGATACAGGACGATCGCCTTATGATGTTTCTATTGAAGATGGAAGCAACTCATTTAGTGATGTCCCTACAGGTTCGGGTTTTTGGAGTTTTGAGCCTAATTTATCTCTTATTCACCCTGTTGATCCAGCGGTCTTGTTCGCTAGTCTAAGTTACATTTATAACTTAGAGGATACTGTTACAGTTGGCGATACAAAAGCTGATGTTGAACTTGGAGACACTATTTCTCTTTCAGGAGGAATGGGGTTTGCGGTGAATCCTGATCTTTCATTCTCTTTAGGGCTTAGCCATAAAACTATTTTAAAAAGCAAAGTAAATGGCAGATCGGCAGATGATGCTAAGTTGCTTCAATTAGATGCATTAACTTTTGGTATAAACTATGCCTTTAGTGAACGCTCATCTATCAATGTTAGTGCTCAAGCCGGTCTTACAGAAGATACTCCCGACTTTCAATTAACAGTACGAGTACCTTTTAATTTGTAAAATGGATATTAGGCCCTTGATTTTTGGGCCTAATCTACCGTTAGCGTTTAGTGTTCGCATTATAAATTAATTGGATTATATTGGATAAAGTAGGTATATACTCTAAAAATGATGGTGGCCGATTGATATTTCAACCTTTCTTTTGGTATGTAATCATAGATATCAGTCGTTTCTAATATCAAAGAAGCTTAACGTGATAATTTTTCAGATAAAAATGGAAATGCTCATTGAAGGTGGTTCAATAAGGCGTCTTCTAATTGTTGGTTTGCTTTGATTTCCCGTATTACCCCATTTACTTGAGCATCAATGTCTACGAGCGTGCTAAGTCCAATAATACTGTTATCTTTCGTGTTTTGAATAATATTGATAATGCTTGAGTTTATAAAGTCTGAACT
>NZ_WXWT01000237.1:0-10274 GCF_009904725.1 Vibrio sp. V43_P6S15P86 | reverse complement strand
ACGCTATATTGCGTCCCATTTAACACGATTAAGTAACTGATATGTAATTAAGCTCGCTTCTTGCCTTTGCTCGCTTTGAAACCTTGATGCGGAAAAACGTTGCGAATCCGCTGTTGGATTTTTTTGGGAACGTCCTTGGAGAAGCTCAAACGCATGCCGGTTCGTTGGCTATATACCTTCATTTCACCACTAAACGGATTGTGTTCACTAATATCTTGTAAGTTATGTTTGAAAGAAGGTGGTAGATGCCCTTTTACGTTACTGATATGGCCGTTATCAAACTTTACTTTTAGCACTGGTCTATCAACTGCGATCAACCAAAAGATTACGATGGCAGCAATTAAGATTACATATAACATTTGGCACTCCCTATCCTAGCTAGATAGCAATTTACTCAAATCCTCTTTGATCGAGGTAACTTTTTGACTCGCTTTTTCACTTCTCGATGCTTCAGAAAGTAGATATTCAATTGCGTCAGATAATGTACAACCGAGCTCGGTTGCTCTGCTAGAAAGCTTTTCCCAAACTCGATAATCTAAGTCAATGGACTTTTTCTTTGTATGGACTTGCTCTGCATTGAAATGACGCTTCCTTTTCGCTCGGATAGCCTGCTTGAGTTTGTTGTCCAACTCTTCTGACATGTGGTTTTCTATCCAAGCTAATACAAGCGTAGGTTCGTGTTCAAGGCGTTTTAGCTCTGCAACCGCGGCATCTGCTTCACTTGTATCAATATGTCGGGTAATCGCTTCACCATCTTTCCATTTCTTGATGAGATACTTCCATTTCCACCCACACTCTAGATTCTCAAGCTGCTGATATTTCATTTATTCTGACCCATAAACATAACCTAGTGACAGCGTAACCCAGATAATTTACTTGGGCAAATAAAACTCTTAGAAGTATCGATGTTGATCACTCATTTGTCTAAGTATTGTTCATTGAGTGTTGAATGCCGTGAGCGAACCAAATTGGTGCTAGGGTGTTATAGTCCATTTCGTTATAATGTCGGCAAGATTGAATTACGATGAATTTTAATGAACCAACTTAATTGGCAAGACGTAACACCTTCACTTGAGCAGTACGAAGCACTTTTAAAGTCTGCACCTTCGTTACCAAAGAAGTCTTTTACTGATCTTCAACCGAGGATGTCGGCAACGATATCTCGCTTTTCCAAAATGTCGGGATTGACACGCGTGCTACTCATTAACTGCGTCGATAATTCTGTCTATAGAGAGTTCATCAGTAAAGCTCTTCAGAGTCATTCTAACGCTGCGATTGTTTTGTCGGAATCACTTGATGCCAAACGTTTATTTGACCGTTACAGTGTTGATGTAAGTGGTGATATTGCCTTCCAACCTGGCTTGATTTCACAAGCTGACGACGGTTATTTGATTGTACCTGCTAATCTCATTCTGGCTAACCCGGGACTTTGGCCGAATATAAAGTCTGCAATTCAACAAAACCTTATCGAGCCACTGAACCTAAGCCCTACTCGCTTACCTACTTCAGTACCGCCATCTAAAGCTTATGATGTAAAACTAATTGTAACTGGGGAAAGAAGTCAGTTAGCAGAGCTAGAATATATCGACGAGGACTTTTGTTCAGGCTTTGCCATGTATACCGAAGTTGAAGAAGATATTCATTTGTCAGAGCAGAATTTGACAGATTACTTTGGTTTGGTGAACTGGATATGTTCTCAATATCAGCTGCCTCACTTAACGGAATGTGGCTTTAGAAGACTATTGCTAGCTGGTATGAGATTTACTGAAGATCAACATTATTTGCCGTTAGGTGTAATGTGGCATGCTCAACTTCTAACACTTGCCAGCCAGTTCAGTGATGGCCAAACATTAGATTACGAGTCATTAGATAAAGCGATTGACGACAAGTATTACCGCGAGTCCTATCTTCCTCAGCGTGCCGTGTACGATATTTTAGATGGCCAAGTCATTATTGAGACAACTGGGAAGCAAGTTGGTCAAATCAATGGCCTAACCGTCATCGATATGGCTGGACACCCTGTCAGCTATGGTGAGCCTGCCAGAATATCGTGTGTAATTCACTTTGGTGATGGCGATGTTTCCGATGTTGAGCGCAAAGCTGAACTTGGCGGCAATCTACATGCGAAAGGCATGATGATTATGCAAGCTTTCTTAAGCTCTGCTCTAAAATTAGATGAACCTCTGCCTTACTCTGCCTCGATCGTATTTGAACAGTCTTATAGTGAAGTTGACGGTGACAGCGCATCTCTCGCAGAACTTTGTTGCTTGGTGAGTGCGTTATCTGAATCTCCAATTAATCAACAAGTTGCGGTTACAGGAGCCGTCGATCAGTTTGGTCGAGTGCAAGCAGTCGGTGGCTTGAATGAGAAAATTGAAGGTTTTTATCAGGTTTGTAAACATCAGGGTTTTACGGGAAATCAAGGCGTTGTCATGCCGAAATCAAACCTTAAACACCTTGCATTACATAAAGATGTAATAGAAAGCATTAAAAATGGTGAGTTCCATATTTGGTCCGTCTCTACGGTAGATGAAGCTATTCCGATTGTTATGAATAAACCTTTTAGAGGCGAAGACGAGAGCATTATTGGCAAAATAGCGGAACGTATTGAAAACTTTGAAAGACATGAGCATCCAGAAGGAATTGTGCAGCGCATCAAAAACTGGTTTGTCTAGTACTGATCGGAGTTGTTTAGCGTACACGTGTTCACTAAGATGCAGCTATCAAAAATTGGAGTAATTGATAATGCAAAACAAACGTGATTCTTATAACCGTGACGATCTACTTGCTTCTAGCCAAGGGGAACTGTTTGGGCCTGGTTACCCTCAGCTTCCTGCGCCAAACATGCTAATGATGGATCGTATTACTAAAATGTCTGAGACAGAGGGCGATTTTGGTAAAGGTTTGATCTTGGCGGAATTGGATATTACTCCAGATTTGTGGTTCTTTGATTGCCACTTCCCTGGTGATCCAGTAATGCCTGGCTGTCTTGGCCTTGACGCGATGTGGCAACTTGTTGGCTTCTTCCTTGGCTGGGTTGGCGGTAAAGGTAAAGGTCGCGCTCTAGGTGTTGGTGAAGTGAAGTTTACAGGCCAAATCTTACCGACGGCGAAAAAAGTAACCTACGAAATCCATATGAAACGCGTCGTAAACCGTAAACTGGTAATGGGTTTGGCTGACGGTCGTGTATGCGTAGATGGCAAAGAAATCTACGTTGCGAAAGATTTGAAAGTTGGTTTGTTCCAAGACACTTCAAACTTCTAATCACGACTTTAATCGATTTATAAAGGCTCCTATTTAGGGGCCTTTTTGTTTGCCTAGTCTATAAATGTAGAAAAGGCTCCGTAGAGCCCTTTCGAATCCTTCTTTTTGTATGTGGAGAGTTTATTTGTAGAGACCAGATTGTCTTTCATCTCTGGCATCACGCCAACCACCTAACCAATACGACCGAGCATCAACTTGTTGATATGGGCAAGCCTCTTGAGACCTTCCATTCAACCCTGCTTTATAGCCTTGAGATTGAGCTCGTTCTAGGCGATCACGCTTTTGTCTCTTCATAGTTAATTCCTCATACAGGTCCATTTACTAACGTACAGCTGTTATTGTGAAACTTTGATGGAGTTTTTATGACTCCACTTATAAGAATCGATCAAGTTGAGTGATTTCTCAAGGCATAAAAAAAGCAGAGGCTCAAATGTGTGAGCCTCTGCTTGATTTAAAAATTACTGACGATTTTTGACTATTTTCTACGGAACCCAAACAATCCAAGCATGGTCAAAGCTAACCAACCAAGGCCTGCACCTTGACGCTCTGTTGTCGTTGAGTCAACGCTTCGAGACACAATGTCCTTCTCAGTCGCACCTGCAATAGGCACCAATTTTACGGCTACGATTTGCTCATCAGAACTACATGTCGCATTGTTTGCTGTTGTACTGTAACCGCCAGCACATTTCATCGCGGTACCAGAAATCACACCTGCATCGTTGATATCGGTTGCGTCAAGAATACGGAACTGGTTGTTTTGTTCAGAGTAGTCACCGCCATTAGTCAAACTATCTAGGAACCAAGCTTTTCCATTAAATAGTGTTGAAGCACGTTCACTAGTCTCACCACCTACACTATATGGGTAGATAAAACCGCGCTTACGACGTGGCTTACCATCGTCTTCACGTGTCGTTTCCGCATCGAGCTGTCCGACAATTTCATTGTAAGAGTTGATCCCGCCCATCTTACCGCCCGCACCGCTAAAGAAAATACCTGTAGTTGGGTAAAAAGCGTTAATAGAATCCTTACGAACATCATTTACGATAAAGAGACGATTTGGAGCAGAGCCCGTTGGCATTAGATATCCGCCGGAACGTTTTGCTTCACCAATAGCAACAAAATTTGAGTTAACATCGGTTAATCGTGAGTTTGTATGAACCGTATCATCACCTTCACGCTGTCTAGCTCCTACAACAACTTTGTTTTTCCAAGTTGCGTTTTCAACGCTACCTTCTGCCTCTAGGGTTCCGACAAAAACAGTAGCATTCAGATAGTTATCATCACTGTATGTGTTGTAACCCACGCCGTAAACTGTTGTTCCATCTGTGACAAGGTCACGCATGCTTCCTTGAGCCAGTCTTTCTCCATCTTTAGATGTGCCACTTGGCCAAGCCAACTCACTGACGGTTCCACTTTGATCCCAAATAGCTGCTTTCGATGTGTGGTGAGCGCCATTGGTATTGCTTGCTGTTCGAGATACACTACCAACGGTAAAAGTGCCATCGGTTTTCCAAGCGTGGCTTTGCACAACGCTTGCGTCGTTATCACCTGTAACAAAATTTGGTTCAATAGGTGCTACGACGGTATTTCTTGTTTCCAGTGTCGACTTGTTTTCACTGTTGACTTTACTTTGATTACCGACAGCGGCACCATCTTCGGTAAGCTGATTGATAACATTGTTATATTCATTTTTATAAGCAGCAGAATCGCCTTCTACAAATGCTAACGCATTAGAAGTAAAGTCTTTACTACGCTCTTTGTTCCATGGGGTCCAGTTTACAGAAGCCCAAGAGTCACAAGTCGAATAGCGAAGCTGGTTATAACAGTAACGTTCAAAATCTTTGAGTTCTTGGATGTAATAAAAGCCCGCATCCAATCCAAATGGAATTTCCTCACGATAGCTATTTCCATCCACGGCTTGTGTTGCTGAAATAGGTGTTGTGCGAGTTTCCATCGCAAGCTTAAATTGGTCTGGTGTACAGTTTGCTGCCGCATCAAAACAGCCCAAAGCGAAAGGGGAACCTGTTGAAGGATCTGTACCCGCATCACCTTGCTGAATTGCAACGCCGTAAGCCGTTTGGTAGTCACCGTTTGAACCATGATCTTGAGGTGAAACCTCAACCACTTGATACAATGCCGCCTGTGCGTTCATTGTGGTACCAACCATCATCGCAATGGCGGTCAATTTGAATTTATTACTACAATTCATTGAATTCTTAACTATCCTGTTGCATTGCTTCGAGTTCTTCCCATCTCTCGAATGCGATTTCCAACTCCTGCTCTAGTGCAGCAAGCTGTTCCAATACCGGCTGAGTTTGCTCTACAGGTTTAGCAAAGAACTCTGGATCGTTCACTTGCTCCTGAAGGCCCTCGATATCCGACTCTAATTGTTCTAGTTTAGCTGGTAGAGCTTCTAATTCTCTTTGCAGCTTATACGATAACTTCTTCGAGTTGTTCTTAGGCTGAGTTGTTTTGGGAGTTTCCTCAACCACTTTCTCTTTTTTCGCTGGCTTTTCAACCGCTTGACGAACCGCCAATACCTGTTCACGCTGCTGTCTTGCGTCGTGATAACCACCAACAAACTCTTCAATCACTCCGTTTCCTTCGAAGATCCAGCTTGTGGTAACGGTATTATCAACAAACTCTCGGTCGTGGCTAACTAAAAGCAACGTGCCCTGATAGTTGGCAAGCATTTCTTCTAAAAGTTCCAACGTTTCGATATCCAAATCGTTGGTTGGTTCATCAAGAATAAGTAAGTTGTTTGGTTTCAACAAGATACGAGCTAGCAGTAATCGGTTTTTCTCACCACCAGAGAGTGCCTTAACCGGAGTCCTTGCGCGCTTAGGTGCAAATAAGAAGTCTTGAAGATAACTCAGCGCATGACGCTGACGTCCCCCAACCATTACTTCTTGTTTCCCATCCGCTAAGTTATCGATCACTGTCTTTTCTGGATCCAAAATCTCTCGGTACTGATCAAAGTACGCGACTTCTAATTTTGTTCCGCAGTGTAAACGACCAGACTGCGCTTCCAATTGCCCTAATAGCAATTTAAGTACCGTACTCTTACCGCAGCCATTTGGTCCAATAAGTGCAATACGGTCACCGCGCATAATGTTAAAGCTAAAGTTGTCGACGATTGTCTTGCCTTCGTAAGCAAAAGATATGTTTTCTGCTTCAAATACAATTTTCCCTGAACGTGAAGCATCATCGATATTAAGGTTAACTTTGCCTTGGACATCCCGGCGATCGCGACGCTCTTCACGAAGTTTCTTCAATGCGCGTACACGACCTTCATTTCGAGTTCGGCGTGCTTTAATGCCCTGCCGAATCCAAACTTCCTCTTGAGCAAGCTTTTTGTCGAATTCAGCATTCTGCATTTCTTCAACGCGGAGCATCTCTTCTTTTTCTTCTAGGTAGTTGTCGTAGTCACCAGGGAAAGAAGCTAATTGCCCGCGATCTAAATCAACAATGCGTGTTGCCATTGATTTGATGAACGCACGGTCGTGAGAAATAAAGATGATCGAGCCTTTGAAGTCTTTTAAGAAGTTCTCTAACCATTCGATAGTTGTTACATCAAGATGGTTTGTTGGCTCATCAAGAAGTAATACGTCAGGGTCACAAACCAGCGCGCGAGCTAAAGCAGCTTTACGCTGCCAGCCACCGGATAAATCGGTCAGTTTAGTTTCTGGGCTTAGTTTTAAAGCACCAAGTACGTTCTTAACACGGTCATCAAAGCGCCAAGCATTAGAATGGTCAAGCTGCTCTTGAACCTTGGCTAAACGGTTGATGTTTTTCTCACTCGGGTCTTGAGCAACAAGATCGAGAAGATCGTGATAGATCTTCAGTTGTTCGCCGATTTCAGCCAAACCGCCAGATACGTATTCGTAAACCGTACCCTCTTGATTACGCGGTGGATCTTGTTCAAGTCGAGAAACAACGACGTCTTGAGTGATTTGAATCTTGCCGTCGTCCAACAAAATGTCGCCGGCAAGCACTTTCATTAACGTGGACTTACCTGCTCCGTTGCGACCCACTAAACAAACGCGTTCGTTTTCTTGAAGAGCGAACTCCGCTTTGTCCAGTAATGGGTGGTCACCAAATGCAAGTTGTGCGTTATGAATGGTAAGTAATGCCATTATTATCCAACCAATGTGTGAGTTGTTCTAAGTCAAACGGCCAGTTCAACTCAGAATCTTGATACTTTAATACGGGTATTGTGACGCCGTAACGAGAAAACAGTGCATCATCGAACGCAATATCAATGATATCTGTTTGCTCGGCCAAACCAATTTGGTCTACTAGAGCAAATGCCATCTCACAAAGATGGCATCCCTCCGTGCTATACAATATCAGCACGTATTAATCCTTTTGTTTATACTACGCGTGCGTTACTAACCAACAGTTATGAATCTGTTTATTACGCGCAAAATCTAATGGTAACGTTTGAGAAGAAATATTCTGAGCCTTCAAACCAAGTTCGGCCAGCGACTCTTCATCCATCTTGAAGTGGCGCTTGTTATTAGAGAATACGATAGTGCCTCCACTTCTTAGTAAACGTTTAAGATTCTTCATCAGTTTAATGTGGTCACGTTGTACATCGAATGATGTTTCCATACGCTTAGAGTTAGAGAACGTAGGTGGATCAATAAAGATCAAGTCGTACTCACCTTTCGCGTTTTCTAGCCATTGCAAACAGTCTGCTTGTTCATAGCGATGCTGACGTCCTACACAACCGTTAAGCTGCATATTGTCTTTCGCCCAGTTCAAGTAGGTATTTGACATATCAATAGTCGTTGTGGAACGAGCGCCACCAACCGCTGCGTGAACCGTCGCACTCCCAGTATATGCAAACAAGTTTAAGAAATCTTTACCTTGCGCCATTTCACCTAAGCGACGACGAGTGATCTTATGATCCAAGAACAAGCCAGTGTCTAGGTAGTCATGAAGGTTTACGATCAGCTTCACACCGTACTCGTTTACTTCAAGCGTCTCTGATACCTGACCTAATTTTTGGTACTGGCTTCGACCTTTCTGCTTCTCACGAACTTTCAGTACAACTTTGTTCGCTTCGACACCAGTCACCTGAATCGTCGCACGGATAATGTCCGTTAGACGACGCTTGGCTTTTTCTTCAGGGATGTTCTTAGGTGCTGCGTACTCTTGAATCACAATTTGATCGCCGTATACGTCGATCGCTACGTTGTATTCTGGAAGGTCTGCATCGTAGATACGATAGCAGTCTAGTTTCTCTTTACGCGCCCACTTGCCAATCTTGCCAATGTTTTTCTTTAAACGATTTGAAAAGTCTGGTGCGATTTGAACATTAGTATCAGCCCCCTTCACTTCATCAGCACTGCGCTCTGCAATACTGTAGTTCTTTTGGTGACAAGGTAACGCACCATTATTCAATTTAAACTGTTTATCAGCACGCATACGAAGACAGCTCAGAAGCTCGTCTGAACTCGAGAAGATAGAGGCTTTACATCCACCAAACTCAGATTTTAGCTGTCCACCAAATGCGGTGTAGAGCGCAATTAGCCCCGGCTCAGTTCCTAGACGTTCACCGTAAGGTGGGTTTGAAACGATAACACCGTGTTCGAATCCTGCAGGACGAGTAATGGTTGCTGCATCACCTTGTGCAAACTCAATCAATTCTTCAACGCCTGCTCTGCGCGCGTTTTCTTGAGCAACTTTTAATACTTTGAGGTCGTTATCGAATCCAAAAAACTTAGCGTCAACTTTCTTGACACCTCGTCTAGCTTGAACATTAGCCTCTGATTTAATCTCTGCCCAAGTCTCTGGTTCAAAGTCTTCCAACACTTCGAAACCCCATTGCTTTCGCTTAACGCCAGGAGCCATGTTGGCAGCCATCATCGCAGCTTCAATAAGCAAAGTACCTGAACCGCACATTGGATCGAGTAATGGTTGATGCCCATCCCAGCCACAACGCATGATAATCGCAGAAGCAAGCGTTTCACGTAACGGGGCACGACCCGATTCTGGTCGGTAGCCACGTTGATGCAAACCACTGCCTACCATATCGATCCCAAGCAACGCTTTATCTTTATGCAAACGAACGTGGATACGAACATCTGGGCGTTCTTTACTGATGTTGGGACGCGGCAATCCTTTATTTTCAAAGCAATCTACGATGCCATCTTTGACTTTCATCGCACCGTACTGGCTATTTCTGATCTCACGGTTTGTGCCGTTAAAGTCCACAACAAAACGTTTAGAGCTATGAAATTGGTTAACCCAGTTAATAGCAGATGTAGATAAATACAAGTCCATGTCGTTGTTACACGTGAACTCAGATAAAACACGTACAAATCGAGACGCTAAACGGCTCCACAAACAACAGCGATAAACCTGTTCGTTTGTCGCTTTAAATTTTACGCCTGCCTGTACTGGTTTCGCATTTTCAATGCCTAGTTTAGTCAGTTCTTCAACAAGCAAATTTTCCATGCCATTTGAAGTTACCGCGAGATATTGATTCATAGTGTTCTTTCGCTGATAAAAAATGGCTTCAATTATACCTGACTTTACGATCAATGCCTCGTTTTTAAAGGAATTTCCCCACCTGTTAGTTCAAATCATCACCAACAAAATGATCTGAAACTTTCAACATCTTCAATTTGAGTGTTTTTTATTCACGAACGAAATTTTGTTCCCTTGGAAAGAAGTGAATACTTATTTACATTGATTTTGGTATATACCAGGCAATGATTATTGATGTAAGTTACTTACATTTTTGCCTTATGGGGGAATAAATGGGGTTATTTTAAGCGCTAGGTTGCCTAGTTAAGGGAGTCATCAGATTGAAATAAGTAAAATAAAAGTGACCAGCTTCATGTTTGCATGCATAGAAAACATACAGTTTCATGGCTGATGGGGCTCTAGTATCAAAGGAAAGGACAAAAAAAAATCGACCTAACGAGGTCGACTAATGCAAACAAAGGAACGAAATAAAGAAAAAATTAAACAGGTTTACCCCACCATTGCCATAGGGG
>NZ_WXWT01000049.1:0-10295 GCF_009904725.1 Vibrio sp. V43_P6S15P86 | reverse complement strand
TGCTTACCATGTCGGGCTTTTAGTTATTTTTTAGCTTTTTTTTATGAGACTTAATTCATCAACTCGAGTAAGTCTTGTTCTGTTTTGATCTCGATACCCAGTTCTTGTGCCTTTGCCAACTTCGAACCTGCATTTTCACCAGCAAACAAAATATCCGTTTTCTTAGAAACACTACCTGTCACTTTTGCACCTAGGGATTGGAGGGCTTCTTTAGCCTCTGTGCGACCTAATTGAGAAAGTGTTCCTGTCAATACGACTGTCTTACCTTCTAACGGTAGCTCCCCTACCTGCTCAGTAGTATTAATCTCTGGCCAGTGGATCCCTTGTTCAAGCAAATCTTTAACCACCGCTTGGTTCTGCTCTTCACTGAAGAAAGTCGTAATATGTTGAGCAACCACAGCACCGATGTCTTGCACTTCAATTAACTGCTCTTCGTTAGCATTTTGGATGGCTTCCAACGTTTTAAAGTGCATTGCTAGGTTTGCGGCGGTTGCCTCGCCAACTTCACGAATCCCCAGCGAATACAAAAAGCGAGGTAACGTTGTTTCTTTGGATTTTTCTAACGCATTCACAATGTTCTGCGCAGACTTTGGCCCCATGCGATCTAATACCGTTAAAATCCCCGCAGATAACTTAAATAAGTCAGCAGGAGTTTTCACCATCTCACGGTCAACAAGTTGCTCGATCACTTTATCGCCTAGACCGTCAACGTCTAACGCTTTACGAGACACAAAGTGTTTTAGCGCTTGTTTACGTTGGGCTTGGCAAACTAAGCCACCCGTACAACGTGTTACCGCCTCTCCTTCGATCCGCTCAACATGCGAACCACAAACCGGACACTGAGTTGGAAAAATAATATCTCGCGCTGTTTCTGGTCGACGCTCTTTGATGACAGAAACGACTTGAGGAATAACATCACCCGCTCGACGAATCACAACGTGATCACCGATCTTAACTTGCAGACGTTCTATCTCATCTGCGTTATGAAGCGTCGCATTACTTACCGTTACCCCGCCAACAAATACAGGCTCTAGTTTAGCAACAGGTGTAATCGCACCAGTACGACCGACTTGGAATTCCACCTCATTCAACGTCGTCATTTCTTCCTGAGCCGGGAATTTGTAGGCAATCGCCCAACGTGGAGCACGAGCAACAAATCCAAGACGCTCTTGCACGGCAATATCGTCAATTTTAATGACGACACCATCGATCTCATAAGGAAGGGCATCACGACGCTGCAAGATATCTTGGTAGTAAGCTTTTACATCTGCCAAGCTTTCAACTCGCTTGGTCTCCGGGCACATTGGTAATCCCCAAGATTTAATTTGCAAGAAGCGTTCGTAGTGACTTGCCGCCAATTCCGCGCCTTGCACCACGCCTACACTGTATGCATAGAAGCTAAGGGGACGAGAAGCAGTAATGCGTGAATCCAATTGTCGTAAGCTACCTGCCGCAGCATTACGTGGATTAACAAAGATTTTCTCGCCTTTCTTCCTTGCTAATTCATTGAGCTTTTCAAACCCAGCTTTCGGCATAAAGACTTCACCACGAACTTCAAGACGATTTGGCCAGTCATTACCCCTGAGTTTTAAAGGAATGGCTTTAATCGTACGTACATTTTCTGTGATGTTCTCGCCAGTAGTGCCATCGCCTCGTGTTGCCGCCTGAACTAAAACACCGTTCTCATACAGTAAACTAACTGCGAGTCCATCCAGTTTCGGCTCACAACAGTATTCTTTCACACTCTGACTGCCCACCCGCTCTTGTGCTCGCTTATGGAAACTATCAAGTTCGCTGTCATCAAACGCATTATCAAGCGAAAGCATCGGTACTTCATGTGTCACTTGGCTAAACGCAGAGAGAGGTTGTCCACCGACACGTTGACTTGGTGAATCTACGGTAATTAAATCAGGGTTCTCAGCTTCAATATCCAGGAGCTCTCGCATTAAGCGGTCGTACTCGGCATCAGGGATCTCTGGGTTATCTTCCACGTAGTAACGCACAGCGTGGTAATGCAACGACTCTTTTAGTTCTTCTAATCGCTGAAGTACTGATTCAGACATAGTAAAGCCCCGTGTATTTTCAATCGGTGAGGTTGGGAAATCCAAGAAAAAGGGCTCCATCCGGAGCCCTATTATTATTTGCTGTTAAGATTATGCGTTAGCGGCATTAAACTCAACTATTTGACGTCGATAAGACGCTAAACGGTCTGGCGTCATTAAGTTACGCTGGTCATCAAGAACGTTGCCACCTAAATCATCAGCAATTTGCTGCGCAGTTCGGAGCATTAAGTTGAAGTTCTGTTCAGCCTCGCCATAACATGGCAATGTCATGAAGAATGAAATACCCTTCGTTGTAAACTCAGCAGGATCAGCATGCTCAAACGTACCAGGGTGCATCATATTAGCGATGCTAAACAACACTTTGCCGTTACCGGACAAGTCGACATGACGGTGGAAAATATCCATCTCGCCATAAATTAAGCCGTTTTGTTGCATACTTTCAAATAAAGCAGTACCAACAAATGGCTCTTCACCCGCACAGTGCACATTCAATACAATCACTTGCATTTCAGGTTCTGGCTTTGGCTCTTCCTTAGGCTCTGCAACGACAGGCTCACTAACCGTTTCGACTTGCTGTTCTTTCTCAGCAATATCAAACGCGGCGGGAATAGCTTCTTCTTCCACAGCAGACTGGAGTGGCTCTTCAGCTACTGGTGCTTGAACAACAGGCTCAACGTCCTCTTCTTTATCTTTTTCTGCAACAAATGAAGGGATGTCATCTGGCTCCTGCTGTGTCTGTGTTACTTCAGATGGACCACCGAATAGCGGGTCAGATTCAAATTTGTTGTCGAAAGAACTCGCCATCCCAAAATCTGGTTCTTTGCGATCTTTACGAATGATCTCAAAGTCATCTTCAGGAGCGGGAGCGAAGTCTCGTTCTTTCTCGACAAGATCATTTTTGTCCCCTTGGTCAACATCCAGCTTACCAAGCGGCTTGTTACCAAACTTTGCTTTGCCTTCTTTTTTACTGCTCCACAAACCATGAAACAGCAATGCCGCGATGGCTAATGCGCCAACAACAATGAGTACGAATCGCAATTCCTGCATTATTTACTCTCAATATACTTGTTTTTACTACTCGCAGTTCCTTGAGCAGCAACCCAAGTGCAATAAATCTGAATGATACGTTTACTTTACCAAAACTATATGTAGATTTAGAACAACTTAATGCAAGAAGTTCCGTTTTTTGTTGTGATTCTTGCCACGATTCCACTTAACAAGACGTCATTTGTCAGGGCATTGAAAGAAAAGCCCTCACAGGTACAATGAGTTTTCATTTACACGAAGCCAAAATAGACATGAAGCAAAACAATCAGCAGAGAACCGGATTCGGTTATTTTCTATACGGGATACAATTGGCACTTGCCCCTAAAATCAGACGCTTTGTCATCTTACCTCTACTTGCAAATATCTTGCTTGTGGGTGGTGCCATCTTCTATCTATTTTCAAGCCTTAATATATGGATCGAAGACTGGATTGGGCAGCTGCCTGAGTTTTTATCCTGGTTAACTTACATTCTTTGGCCTTTACTCGCTCTGACGATACTCGCTACCTTCTCCTATTTTTTCAGCACGCTCGCGAACTTTATCGCCGCGCCATTCAATGGCCTCTTAGCTGAAAAAGTGGAAGAGTACTTAACGGGACAAAAAGTAAATGATGATGGTTTCACTGCCGTCCTGAAAGATGTTCCTCGCGTTTTAGCTCGTGAATGGAGAAAGCTCCTTTACATCTTACCTAAAGCAATAGGCCTATTTCTGTTATTGCTCATCCCTGCCCTTGGACAAACAGTAGGCCCATTTTTATGGTTTATCTTTACCGCCTGGATGCTCGCGATTCAATATTGTGACTACCCGTTTGATAACCATAAAATCCCATTTAACGACATGCGTTACAAATTGAAACAAAAGCAAGGTAAGGCCTATGGCTTTGGGGTATTGGTGTCTGTGTTTACGACGATCCCAATTTTGAACCTCATTGTCATGCCTGTAGCAATATGTGGCGCAACCGCTATGTGGGTGGCGGAGTTTAAGCACCAACGATAGTCGATTAGAGATTAAGGAAAGGGATCAGCGCCAGCTTTTCCCTTTTCTTTTATCGAGTTCTGGGCCAACCTAATAAGATATAACTTTTTAATCCTTTTCCCTTTTTTTCATACCGCATATTCTTCTATCCATATTCACACAACGTGTAATGAAGGAACATCACTATGAGCAAAATCTACGAAGATAACTCTCTTACTATCGGTAATACACCTCTCGTTCGTCTAAACAAAGTAAGCAAAGGCAAAGTTCTCGCGAAAATTGAAGCGCGTAACCCTAGCTTCAGTGTTAAGTGCCGTATCGGTGCAAACATGATTTGGGAAGCAGAGAAAGCGGGGCTTCTTAAGCCAGGTGTAGAGCTTGTAGAACCTACCAGTGGTAACACAGGTGTTGCTCTAGCATTCGTAGCGGCCGCTCGCGGTTACAAGCTAACATTGACCATGCCTGAATCAATGAGCCTAGAACGCCGTAAGCTACTTAAAGCACTGGGCGCTAACCTTGAGCTGACTGAAGCGGCGAAAGGCATGAAAGGGGCGATTGCTAAAGCAGAAGAAATCGTAGCAAGCAACCCTGAGAAGTACCTACTTCTTCAACAATTTGACAACCCTGCGAACCCAGAGATCCACGAAAAGACTACGGGCCCTGAGATTTGGGAAGCGACAGACGGTGAAATCGACGTATTCGTTGCTGGTGTCGGTACGGGCGGTACTATCACAGGTACAAGCCGTTACATCAAAGGTGAAAAAGGTAAAGCCATCACTTCTGTCGCAGTTGAGCCAGCAGAGTCTCCAGTTATTGCACAAGCACTTGCTGGCGAAGAAATCCAACCTGCTCCGCACAAGATCCAAGGTATCGGTGCGGGTTTCATCCCAGGTAACCTCGATTTAGACATTATTGACCGCGTTGAACAAGTCACCTCAGAAGAAGCGATTGAGATGGCTCGTCGCCTAATGGAAGAGGAAGGTATCCTAGCTGGTATCTCATCTGGTGCGGCTGTTGTTGCAGCCAACCGACTTGCAGAACTCCCTGAATTTGAAGGAAAAACAATTGTAACCGTTCTACCAAGTTCAGGTGAGCGTTACCTAAGCACAGCACTCTTTGCAGGTATCTTTACCGAAAAAGAGAACCAACAATAATATGTGTTCAAATCAATTTTTAGTTTAAAAAAGCCCCGTTTAGGGGCTTTTTTGTTGATCCCTGCCCTACCTTTGGTAATATCAGGGTGTTTTATTTCTAGCTTCAAAATAAAGAAGCAGAACACAAAAAGGTTTCAAAGTGATTACGCACGCAAACAGTTGCGTAGTTACCAAACTTTTGACTAGTATCAGAACTGACGCGCTTTGAACTCTTCCCGTGCTAGCGCACAAGATGTAAAGCAGTTAAGCTAAAATCTAGTCACAAACTAACAAAAAAATACATTTATTGGGGTATATCACATGTACGAGAAGCAAGTAGAAATCACAGCAGAAAACGGCCTTCACACTCGTCCAGCTGCACAGTTTGTTAAAGAAGCAAAAGCATTCGACGCAGACATCACTGTGACTTCTAACGGTAAAAGCGCTAGCGCTAAGAGCCTATTCAAACTACAAACACTAGGCCTAGTAAAAGGTACTCAAGTAACTATTTCTGCTGAAGGCCCACAAGCTCAGCAAGCAGTTGACCACCTAGTTGCTCTAATGGACCAACTACACTAATCCGGTCTCCTACTCCAGAAGCCATTTTGTGAAAGCAAAATGGCTTCGTTGGAAATAGGCTCAAAACTAAGCTAAAACTATTCGTTAGCGCACCCATTATTCTCCCGTTTTATAAAGTTGACCAAACTTAAGGTAAGGCTATGATTTCAGGCATCCTAGCATCTCCTGGTATTGCAATCGGTAAAGCACTACTACTTCAAGAAGATGAAATTGTCCTAAACACAAACACTATTTCTGACGATCAAGTAGAAGCTGAAGTTCAGCGTTTCTTCGACGCTCGTAACAAATCTGCAGCTCAGCTAGAAACTATCAAGCAAAAAGCGCTTGAAACGTTTGGTGAAGAAAAAGAAGCGATCTTTGAAGGTCACATCATGCTTCTTGAAGACGAAGAGCTAGAAGAAGAGATCCTAGCACTTATCAAAAACGACAAGATGACTGCGGATCACGCTATCCACTCAGTTATCGAAGAGCAAGCATGTGCTCTTGAGTCACTAGATGACGAATACCTAAAAGAACGTGCAACTGACATCCGCGATATCGGTTCTCGTTTTGTGAAAAACGCACTGGGTATCAACATTGTTTCGCTTAGCGACATCAATGAAGAAGTTATCCTAGTTGCTTACGACCTAACGCCATCTGAAACGGCACAAATTAACCTAGACTACGTACTTGGTTTTGCTTGTGATATCGGCGGCCGTACATCTCACACTTCAATCATGGCTCGCTCTCTTGAGCTTCCAGCTATCGTTGGTACTAACGACATCACGAAAAAAGTTAAGAATGGCGATATGCTGATTCTTGACGCGATGAACAACAAGATTGTTGTTAACCCATCAGAAGCTGAACTAGAAGAAGCGAAAGCGGTTAAAGCGGCATTCCTAGCTGAAAAAGAAGAGCTAGCGAAACTGAAAGACCTGCACGCAGAAACGACTGACGGTCACCGTGTAGAAGTTTGCGGTAACATCGGTACAGTGAAAGACTGTGACGGTATCCTCCGTAACGGCGGTGAAGGTGTTGGTCTGTACCGTACTGAATTCCTATTTATGGACCGTACTGCACTTCCAACTGAAGAAGAACAGTACCAAGCGTACAAAGAAGTTGCGGAAGCAATGAACGGTCAAGCTGTGATCATCCGTACTATGGATATCGGCGGCGATAAAGATCTCCCATACATGGATCTTCCAAAAGAGATGAACCCATTCCTAGGCTGGCGTGCTGTACGTATCAGCCTGGATCGTCGTGAAATCCTTCGTGATCAGCTACGTGGTATCCTACGTGCGTCTGCACACGGTAAACTGCGTATCATGTTCCCAATGATCATCTCTGTTGAAGAAATCCGTGAGCTTAAGAAAGCGATCGAAGAGTACAAAGAAGAGCTACGCGCTGAAGGCCACGCATTCGACGAAAACATCGAAATCGGTGTTATGGTTGAAACTCCTGCTGCTGCAGCGATCGCACACCACTTAGCGAAAGAAGTATCTTTCTTCTCTATCGGTACAAACGACCTAACTCAGTACACGCTAGCGGTTGACCGTGGTAACGAGATGATTTCTCACCTATACAACCCACTATCACCAGCTGTACTTACTGTGATCAAGCAAGTTATCGACGCTTCTCACGCAGAAGGTAAATGGACTGGTATGTGTGGTGAACTTGCAGGTGACGAGCGTGCAACACTTCTACTTCTAGGTATGGGCCTGGACGAGTTCTCAATGAGCGGCATTTCAATCCCTAAAGTGAAGAAAGTAGTTCGTAACTCTAACTTCGCAGAAGTGAAAGCAATGGCTGAAGAAGCCCTTTCTTTACCAACAGCTGCAGAAATCGAAGCAGTGGTAGAAAAGTTTATTGCTGAGAAAGCTCAGTAATCGGTAGTACCAAGTAATTCAATACTTAATGGCCATTAGACGGCGAAAAAAGTCGTCTAATGCGCTATATTGGTATACTATAATTCGACAGAATAAAACCAAACCTTAGGAGCATGACACAATGGGTCTGTTTGACAAACTTAAGAAGCTTGTATCTGATGACAGCGCTGACGCTGGTGCTATCGAAATCATCGCGCCACTTTCTGGTGAGATTGTAAACATCGAAGACGTGCCAGATGTTGTTTTCGCTGAGAAAATCGTTGGTGACGGTATTGCTATCAAGCCAGCAGGCAACAAAATGGTAGCTCCTGTAAACGGTACTATCGGTAAGATCTTCGAAACTAACCACGCATTCTCTATCGAGTCTGACGACGGTGTTGAGCTTTTCGTTCACTTCGGTATCGACACAGTTGAACTAAAAGGCGAAGGCTTCACGCGTATCGCTGAAGAAGGTCAAACTGTTAAAGCTGGCGACACTGTAATTGAATTCGATCTAGCTCTTCTAGAAGAGAAAGCGAAGTCAACGCTAACTCCAGTTGTTATCTCTAACATGGACGAAATCAAAGAGCTGAACAAGCTTTCTGGTTCTGTGACTGTTGGTGAAACTCCAGTTCTACGTGTAACTAAGTAATTTTTACTTAGCCGAACACGAAAAAACGCTGCCATTGGCAGCGTTTTTTATTACCTGAAGTTTATGCTTTCTTACCAGATTCAACTGAGTAGACCAAGTGCCGAACTCGGCCTTTGCTTTGCCTGAGCCAATAACGCAGTTGTCGCATCTTGGAGCACTTGAGAACGTACCATTTCCGTAGATTCTCTTGCGAAGTCTGTATCTCTTATTCGACTCTTGGATTCCGTAACACTCCGATTCACGGTATTTAAGTTATCCACCGAACCATTTACACGATTCTGAAAGCTGCCAATTTCACTTCGGTGCGAATCAACGTACTTGATCGCTGCATCAATCACCCCAATTGAAAGCTGCGCCTTACCAGCCGTCGACATATCGATGTCATCCATTGTGACTAATTGACCAGTGCTTATATCAAGCTCATCCGCTAAACTGCCTTCTAACTCCACTCCTTCTGGCGTATTCATCGTAGAGGCAAAGAATTGCAGTTCATTGTTTTCCGTTACTGAGGCACTCACTACCGATTGTTGAGCATTGATGTAAGTGGCGACCTGTTCTATGCGATCACCCAATTTGAGCCCAATGGATTCCGTTTGGGTTTGCCCTTTACTGTCTTGGTATTCGACTTTTAGAGTTTGGTTATCTTTAGTGACTCGCCAATCTTTATCGACCGCATCACCAACATAATGCTGCCCTCCCATCTCTGGGATATGGCTACGCATGTTACGTAACGTCAAAGAGATTGAATTAGCGTTCGCGCCAATATGGAAGCTTTGCGAGCCATAAGAACCATCAAATAAATTTTTATCCGCAAATGTTGTCGTGATCGCGACACGATCAAGCTCATCCTGCAGCGCTACGACCTCGTATTGGATGCTTTGTCGGTCACTGGTATCGTTACTACCATTTGCCGCTTGAAGCCCTAGAGAGCGTAACCGTTGCAAAATATCACTGCTCTCATGTAACGCGCCTTCCGCGGTTTGCGCGACCGAATAAGCATCGTGCGCATTTCTTAAGGCGACATCAAGCCCTCTCGTTTGCACATGGAGAGTATTGGATATCTGTAAACCTGCCGCATCATCACTCGCCGAGTTAATTCGAAAACCAGAAGTTAGGTTGCGTTGTGACTCGACGTTTTGCGCTGCCGCTTGACTCAAGTGTCTCTGCGCCACCATCGCGGCAACATTGGTATTTAAAGAGACCATCTAATCGATATGAGTGCCTTGTCGAACATCCTGTTGGGACGCATCTAAACGTTATAGCCGATAAGCAAAAAAGCCAGGGATGAGCCTGGCTTTTGTATCTTGTCTTATCAAGGTGATTAACCTAGCAGACTTAGCGCTGAGTTTGGCGCTTGTTTCGCTTGCGCAAGGATTGAGCTTGACGCTTGCGATAGAATTTGTGACTTGGTCATTTGAGTCGTTTCTTTCGCGAAGTCAGTATCTTTGATACGGCTCTTCGACGCGTTCACGTTCTCGTTAATGTTGTCCAAGTTGCTGATTGCATGGTTGAAACGGTTCTGGAATGCACCCAGCTCTGCGCGGTGGCTGTCTACGTATTTCAGTGCCGCATCGATGATAGCCACAGATTCTTGTGCGCCACCAACTGAGGTTACGTCGATAGTATCTACTGTTACTTTTTTACCTTCGCCCAAACCTAGCTCGCCAGATAGGCCGCCTGAAAACTCGACTTCGCCTTCGACTTTGTTGTTGCCAGCAAAGATTTGCAGTTTACCGTCTTGGTCTACTGAGGCTTTCACTAGGTCAGTTTGACCGTTAATGTAAGTCGCAAGCTCTTCGATATCGTCACCTGCTTTTGCGCTGATGTTGATTTCTTGCTCTTGGCCGTAGCTGTCCGTTAGGTTGATTTTTAGGTCGTTCTTACCTTCAGCAACGTTCCAGTCTTTACCTTTACCACTTTCAGCTTGGTAGCTCACACCGCCCATCATTTTGTTGTCTGAACGCATGTCTTTTAGCTCAAGCATCACGGCTTCACCGTTATCC
>NZ_WXWT01000020.1:0-10299 GCF_009904725.1 Vibrio sp. V43_P6S15P86 | reverse complement strand
CCAAAAGCAAGCAAACCATTGGGGTCGCTGAGTGCTTTATAGGGTGAGGGAAAGTTGAACGTTTCATCGAGTTCAGTTAAATAAATAGCCATAAGAAGTCGTTACCAACATTAGAGTCAGAGGAGTTTATGATGACCTGGTCAAGAAATATTGTGAAAGTATGGCTTTGGATCATACTGTTTTTCCCACTTGCCGCCAACGCAGCATATGAAAGAAATGTTGCCAAGCCGGTAAATGAAGTGGTGTATGGGAAGATTGACTCTGTCCGTTATATTACTCAGCAAGAGGTCGTTCAATCGAAAAATAATGGTTGGAAAACGCTACTTGGTGCCACAATAGGCGGTTTAGTCGGCAATCAATTTGGTGGTGGTACTGGACGAGAAGTTGCGACGGCAGTTGGTGCACTTGCAGGTGCAGCGGTTGCACAAAATCAAAGTAATTACCAATACACGGTTAAATATAAGTTAGTTGAGCTACTCATCAAAGTGAAGGGCGACAAGCTGATTAATGTTATCCAAGATGTTGATAAAAATATGCTATTTAGTCGAGGGGATGAAGTTCGTATCTTATATTTTGATTATGGAGTCAGGGTTGATATCGCTTATTAATCCTACGTTATTTTAACCTAAGGTAGCCTAACCAGGCATGCACAGTCGGGCTGGTTTATCGTCAAATAAAGTCGAAATAGCTTGCTGTTTCGTCGCGCCTCTTTCGCTCTTATTTACATCGCTGGCAATGCCTTTAATTCTGCATCTTTAGGCTACTTGAGTATATTCATAAATTAGCGCCGATTTGCTCTGGTTTTGTCGTGTTTTTTTGGGTAGTCTGAATTCACGAAGAATTGTTTAGCCCTCATAAAAAATCGTATGTTGAGGGCACAAAGGATTATCAACTTTTAATGGAAAGCCTAACGTTACAACCTATCAATAGAATTCAAGGGGAAGTGAACCTTCCTGGCTCTAAAAGCGTTTCTAATCGAGCTCTTTTACTTGCTGCTCTTGCTAAAGGCAGAACTCGCCTTACTAACCTCCTCGACAGTGATGATATCCGTCATATGCTGAATGCGCTGACTAAACTCGGCGTTCAATACCAACTTTCCGAAGATAAAACAGAATGTCTCGTTGAAGGCCTTGGGCGTCCGTTTTCTATCTCAGAACCGGTAGAGTTATTTCTCGGTAATGCTGGCACTGCGATGCGACCATTAGCTGCGGCTCTTTGTCTTGGAGAAGGGGAGTATGTACTGACGGGCGAACCTCGTATGAAAGAGCGTCCAATTGGTCACCTTGTCACGGCACTGAAAGATGCTGGTGCGAACGTTGAGTACATGGAAAACGAGAACTTTCCGCCTCTCAAAATAGTCGGTACTGGCCTAAAAGCAGGTACAGTTTCTATCGATGGATCCATTTCAAGTCAGTTCTTGACCGCTTTCTTAATGTCTGCGCCATTGGCTGAAGGTGAAATTCGCATCAACATCGAAGGCGAGTTGGTTTCTAAGCCTTATATCGATATCACCCTGCATATCATGAAGCAGTTTGGGGTCGATGTGATCAACAACGACTATCAAGAGTTTGTGATTCCTGCCGGTCAGCAATACATCGCTCCAGGTGATTTCTTGGTTGAAGGTGACGCGTCTTCTGCTTCTTACTTCTTGGCGGCGGCAGCCATCAAAGGCGGAGAAGTTAAAGTGACGGGTATCGGTAAAAACAGCATTCAAGGTGATATTCAATTTGCTGATGCGCTTGAAAAAATGGGTGCAGAAATTGAATGGGGTGATGACTACGTAATTTCACGTGTTGGTCAATTGAAAGGCATCGATATGGATTACAACCATATCCCTGATGCTGCAATGACCATCGCGACAACAGCGCTATTTGCCGAAGGCACTACTGCTATTCGTAACGTTTATAACTGGCGTGTAAAAGAAACAGACCGTTTGTCAGCTATGGCGACGGAATTACGTAAAGTTGGTGCGGAAGTGGAAGAAGGGGAAGACTACATCATCGTCAAACCTGTCTCTCAGTTAAAGCATGCTGCAATTGATACTTACGATGATCATCGAATGGCGATGTGTTTTTCGCTGGTGGCACTTAGTGATACGCCTGTGACGATTAACGATCCAAAGTGTACGTCGAAAACGTTCCCTGACTACTTCGACAAACTTAAGGCTTTAAGCTGCTAAATATCCTGACCTGAAACAGGAAAGCCAGAGTGAATAACACTCTGGCTTTTTTTGTTTTCCGCTACCTATTTAACCAGCGTAAATTCCTTGGAAAGGTGATGCGCTAAGTATTTGAACATATTGAATACTGCAGTCGTATTTGAAGTTGGTAAACCTTTGTCATCAAGGAAGTATTCACCTTTAAAAACTAAAACACCTTCTTTTTCTTCTACGCTTGTTGCTCGCATTCCCTCGATGTAATCATCGTGCTCTTGGATGATTTGGTTAGCGATCAAAAGAAGGTCGAACTCTTCGATAAACGTTCTATCAGACATACTTTTTCTACCATTCATTTCAGTTGAGAACGCTGAGTATACCTACAACTAAAATGGGTTTGCATGATTAATTCAGTCAATCGTTCACTTAGCCTAAACAGATCAATTTTTAGAGTGTAAGTATGATTAGTTGGAGGAGTATGACAGAGCCACTGAACGAAACTATTTTGTGATGCGTAACAAAATTTATTGCATTGGATTAGCGGATGCTAAGTTTGCCTGTTTAGATATGCCGCTCAATACCTTTCAGAACCCTGTCTCTTTGAAGTATAAAGACGATGAATTGTCAACCAATCGGATCTGAATTTCAAAAAAGCAGTTGATCTTCTTTTCATCTCGCACAATAGTAAAAAAAGAAGCAATGAAATAGAACATTATGCGGGTGGCCTTTAAACAAGGTTTCTACCCGCATTATTATGAAGGACGTTAGAGTCAGTTATGGGTAAATCACTCGTTATAGTGGAGTCACCAGCCAAGGCAAAGACGATAAATAAGTACCTTGGTAAAGACTTTATTGTTAAGTCTAGTGTTGGTCATGTGCGTGATCTGCCTACGGCCGGTCAAAGCACTGGTGAGAAAAAAGCCGCAGCCATCTCAACAAAAGGGATGAGTCCGGAAGAGAAAGCGCGCGTTAAAAAAGAGAAAGACCGCAAAGCGTTGATCAAAAAAATGGGGATTAACCCATATCATGACTGGGAAGCGAATTACCAAATCCTTCCAGGCAAAGAAAAAGTTGTCAACGAACTACAAAAACTCGCCAAAGACGCAGATTGCGTTTATCTCGCAACCGACTTGGACCGCGAAGGGGAAGCAATCGCATGGCACCTTCGTGAGATCATCGGTGGCGATGAAGAGCGATACAAACGTGTAGTTTTTAACGAAATTACGAAAAACGCGATCCAACAAGCTTTCCAAACACCTGGAGAGCTGAACATGGATGGTGTTAATGCCCAACAAGCGCGTCGCTTCATGGACCGTGTCGTTGGTTTTATGGTTTCACCTTTACTTTGGAAGAAAGTGGCTCGTGGTTTATCTGCTGGTCGCGTGCAGTCTGTTGCGGTGAAACTATTAGTTGAGCGTGAGCGTGAGATTAACGCGTTTGTACCAGAAGAATTCTGGGACATTCATGCGAATACGAAAACGAAAGACAAAGCTGACTTTAAACTGCTTGTTGCTCAGAAAGATGGTTCTGCGTTTAAGCCAGTTAATGAGGCAGAAACCAAAGCAGCGATGTCTGTGCTTGAGAATGCAAGTTACGAAGTATGTAAGCGTGAAGATCGCCCTACAAAGAGCAAGCCTTCAGCACCTTACATCACCTCTACGCTTCAGCAGGCAGCGAGTACACGTCTTGGCTACGGCGTGAAAAAGACCATGATGCTAGCTCAGCGCCTCTATGAGGCCGGTTACATCACTTATATGCGTACGGACTCGACTAACCTAAGTGCCGAGGCTGTGGACGCTGTACGTGACTTTATTGGTTCTGAATTTGGTGATAAGTACTTACCAGCGAAACCGCTGACGTATGGCAGTAAAGAAGGGGCACAGGAAGCGCACGAAGCGATCCGTCCCTCAAATGTGGGTGTTAAAGCGGAAGACCTGCAAGGTGTCGATGCTGATGCGCACAAACTTTACGCTTTGATTTGGAATCAGTTTGTCGCGTGTCAAATGACGCCAGCAGAATACGATTCAACAACCATCAGCGTAAAAGCAGCAGAATACACGCTTAAAGCGAAAGGCCGTATCCTTAAATTTGACGGCTGGACTCGTGTACAACGTCCAATGGGCAAAAACGAGGATACAATCCTTCCTGCGGTACAACTTGGCGATAAGCTAAGCTTAGAGTCACTTGACCCTAAACAGCACTTTACAAAGCCACCTGCGCGCTACACTGAAGCAGCACTGGTTAAAGAGCTGGAGAAACGAGGCATTGGTCGTCCGTCGACTTACGCATCGATCATTTCTACGATTCAAGATCGTGGTTACGTGAAAGTTGATCAGCGCCGTTTCTACGCTGAAAAAATGGGTGAAATTGTTACTGACCGCCTTGATGACAGCTTTAACGATTTGATGAACTACGACTTTACTGCGCGTATGGAACAGAAATTGGACCAAATCGCTGAAGGTGAAGTGAACTGGAAAGCTGTGTTAGACAACTTCTTTGCTGATTTTACTGGCGATCTTGAAAAAGCGGAGCTGGATGAGTCAGAAGGCGGTATGAAGTTAAACCACATCGTCATGACGGATATCGAGTGTCCGACGTGTAGCCGTCCAATGGGTATCCGTACTGCTTCGACAGGTGTGTTCTTAGGCTGTTCTGGTTACGCGTTACCACCAAAAGAGCGTTGTAAGACAACCATCAACTTGGGTGACGAAGAAGGTATTATTAACGTTCTAGAAGAAGACGTTGAAACGGCCGCGCTTCGTGCTAAAAAGCGTTGTCCGATCTGTGAAACGGCGATGGATGCATACCTGATTGATGACAAGCGTAAGATGCATGTTTGTGGTAATAACCCGAATTGTGAAGGCTACCTTGTTGAATACGGTGAGTTCAAAGTCAAAGGCTATGATGGTCCAGTTGTTGAATGTGACAAATGTGGCTCAGATATGGTGCTTAAGAACGGTCGCTTTGGTAAATACATGGACTGTACGAGTGAAACGTGTAAGAACACTCGTAAGATTCTGAAGAATGGCGAAGTCGCGCCACCGAAAGAAGATCCTGTTCATTTCCCCGAGTTACCATGTGAAAACTCAGATGCGTATTTCGTACTTCGTGATGGTGCTTCAGGTCTATTTATGGCGGCAAGCAACTTCCCTAAATCGCGCGAGACACGTGCTCCTTTGGTTGCTGAACTGGCACGTTTTGAAGAGCGTTTACCTGAGAAGTTCAAATACCTAGCGACCGCACCGCAAGAAGATCCTGATGGTCGTCCTGCAGTTGTACGCTTTAGTCGCAAAACAAAAGAGAACTACGTTCGTTCGGAAGAGAACGGCAAACCATCTGGTTGGACAGCGCTCTTTGTTGAAGGTAAGTGGGAAGTCACAGATAAGCGTAAAAAAGCGAAAGCATAAAAATGCACCATTAAGGTAATGTAAAAAGGCAGCGATATCGCTGCCTTTTTTGCGTAGGGGCCGACAGTTTTCTCCTGCGCATTCTTCCTTTAATCGACCTTTCCTCACTTTAACAAGCACCATTGTCGCTAGAAAACACCAGAGTCACGATTTATTAGTAGCGAACGTATTTTTTATGTAAAAAACATTCGTCGTAACTTTCATTTTGCGTTCATATATTTGTTATATATTAAGCTCAAAAAGTCGGTCGTGTAGTGAATCCGTTCGTAAATTGTTTTCATAATGTAATCGTTTGCTTTTGCATGTGTGATCTAGATATCGTCTTGAGTAAGCAAGAACTGTATGGAACACAGAATGGCGTATTAAAAATTGTAATTTAGAACCTGCTTAGATAATTTATTACAAAAATTAGTGCAACTGTGTGCATTTTGCGTCGAAAAATAAGAAAAGAGTGGACGTTGCATACTGGAAGTGCCGTAGCTTTTTTATCGTGTTGTAAGAGTTCAAAGAAACTCCTGATACGGTTACTAAATGTATTCGCTTGACTCCCCGAGTATGACTCATTCAAGCGAGTACCAAATCCAAGCTATAACGATATGGAGAACAACAAATGGCTGGTGTTTTGGGAATGATTCTTGCTGGCGGTGAAGGCTCTCGTTTGAGACCTTTAACAGAATCTCGTAGTAAACCTTCGGTACCGTTTGGTGGTAGCTATCGATTGATCGATTTTGCTCTAAACAATTTTGTAAATGCGGATTTAATGCGCATTTACGTCCTCACCCAATTTAAATCTCAATCTTTGTTCCATCATTTAAAAAAGGGCTGGAACATTAATGGCATCACTGACCGCTTTATCGATCCTATTCCTGCTCAAATGCGCACTGGTAAGCGTTGGTACGAAGGAACGGCGGACGCGATCTATCAAAACCTCCGTTTTATGGAACTAGAGGAGCCGGATCAAGTTTGTATTTTTGGTTCTGACCATATCTATAAGATGGATATTAAACAAATGCTGAACTTCCACTCAGAGAAACAGGCTTCTCTCACGGTATCTGCATTGCGTATGCCACTAAAAGAGGCGTCGCAATTTGGGGTTATCGAAGTGGACAGTGAAGGTCGCATGATAGGCTTTGAAGAGAAACCAGCAAACCCGAAGTCGATTCCTGGCGATCCTGATTACGCTTTAGTTTCAATGGGTAACTACGTTTTTGAAGCTCAGGTGTTATTCTCTGAGTTGGTTGAAGATGCGGATAATGAAGCTTCGTCACATGATTTTGGGAAGGACATTATTCCTAAGATGTTCCCTCGAGGTGACGTGTTCGTGTATGACTTCAGTACTAACAAAATCAGCGGTGAAAGAGAAGAGGTGTACTGGCGTGATGTGGGAACCATTGATGCGTACTGGGAGGCGCACATGGATCTGCTAGAAAAAGACGCACCGTTTTCACTATATAACCGTAAATGGCCGCTGCATACTTATTATCCTCCACTGCCGCCAGCGACATTTACAGACTCTGATAATGGCCGTGTTCAGATCATCGACAGTTTGGTATGTAATGGCAGTTACGTCAGAGGCTCAAGAATAGAAAAGTCGGTGCTTGGGTTCCGCAGTAATATTGCATCTGCTTGCGATATCAGCGAATGTATCCTTCTTGGTGACGTGAAAATTGGCGAAGGCTGTGTTTTACGTCGTGTGATTGTCGATAAGGATGCCGATATTGCTCCTGGTACTCAGATTGGTGTGAATCTTCAAGAAGATAAAAAACACTTCCATGTGTCTGAGGAGGGCATTGTTGTTATTCCGAAAGGAGCTCGAGTTGGCTACTAACAACTTATCTATTCTGTTTGTAGCTTCTGAGGTTGAAGGCCTCATTAAAAGTGGTGGCTTGGCAGATGTTGCCAAGGCACTACCGGAAGCCCTTCAAAACCTACAGCAAGACGTAAGAATTACCATCCCTGCGTACAGCAGTATTGATAAACTCGCAGACGCAGAAGTTGTATTAGAAACAGAATTAACATCATGGCCGCATTCGGAGTATCGAGTTTTGCGGCTCATGTTAGGTCAAAATCCTGTTTACCTGATTGATTGTCAGCCGTATTTCAATCGACCATCGATGTATGCGGAGAACAACCAAGCGTATACCGATAACGGTGAGCGCTTTGCGTTTTTTAGTGCGGCATGTTTAGACATGTTGCCGAAGCTTGCTTTTCAGCCGGATATCATACACGCGAACGATTGGCACACTGGTCTTGTTCCATTTTTGCTCAAGCACAGGTATAGCAATGATCCGTTTTTTGCTCATACTAAAAGCGTCATTTCAATTCACAATGCGGTCTTTAAAGGCGTATTTAGTTATGAAGACGTGCAGTGCTTGCCAGAGTTTCATTGTCGAAACGTTCCCGATGCTGCGGTGAGTGCAACGCATATTACTATGCTCAAAGCTGGTGTAATGAATGCCGATAAGATAAACGCGGTCAGCCCTACGTACGCAGAGGAACTCAAAACAGAGCTTGGCAGTCATGGAATGGCTTGGGAGTTTCAGCAACGCGCGCAGGACTTAGTTGGTATTTTGAACGGTTGTGATTACAGTGCTTGGAACCCGGAAACGGATACTTACTTGCCAGTTAATTACTGCGCTGACCAACAAAGTATGACGCAAGGCAAGAAAGCGTGTAAACAAGCATTACAACTGCGGCTAAATTTGCCTGAAAAAGATGTAGCCATGTTCGGTATGGTTTGTCGGTTGACCCAGCAAAAAGGTGTGCATTACTTGTTGCCTGCTTTGGCCGATTTTTTGAAGCACGATGTTCAACTAGTTGTCGTTGGGACCGGAGACCCTGTACTAGCCGCTCAGCTAGAAGAGGTTGCTGCACAGTTTTCTAGTAAATTTGTCTTCGTAGAAGCTTATGATAATGAACTTGCGCATATCGTTGAAGCGGGTTCTGATTTCTTTCTGATGCCTTCTGAGTTTGAGCCGTGTGGTTTGAATCAAATCTATAGTATGGCTTACGGTACATTGCCGATAGTACGTGGTGTCGGTGGTCTAAAAGACAGCGTCAACGATTATGATGTGAACCCTTCTGAAGCGACGGGGTTTGTTTTTTTCGAACCGACACCGCAGGCATTGTTGTTAACGATGCTAAGGGCACTGTTGCTCTATGCTCAAAACGAACCTGAAGTGAATAAAGTACAGTTGCATGCGATGCAACAAGATTTTTGTTGGCAAAAGGCCGCAGAAGCTTATTTGCAACTTTACAATTCGGCGTTAAATTGACTTAAAATTGTAACGAAAGGCACCGAATGAGGTGCCTTTATTATCTTGAGTAAGGGGAGTGTGGTAGGATGGCTTTTTACTCAATAGCACGACCTTTTTGATACTTGAATATGACCCAGCCGCTACTTTTTCATAAAACCTATTTGCACCCTACTAGTCATGAGTGGGTTGTATTTGTGCATGGTGCTGGCGGTAGCTCTTCTATCTGGTTCAAGCAAATCAAAGCTTACAAGCAACACTTTAACTTATTGCTGATCGATTTAAGAGGTCATGGAAAGTCAAATCAGTTACTTAAAGAGCTCATTGCCAGCCGTTATACCTTTACGGAAGTTACCCAAGATATTTTGAAAGTATTGGATCATTTAAAGATCCAATCCGCTCATTTTGTCGGTATGTCACTTGGTACCATTATTGTTCGAAACCTTGCTGAATTATCAGCAGAGCGCGTGCGTTCAATGGTACTCGGTGGCGCTGTCACAAGGCTCAATACTCGTTCTCAAATATTGGTTAAATTAGGTAATTTTTGTAAGCATATCCTGCCGTACATGTGGCTCTACAAACTTTTTGCGTACATTGTTATGCCACAGAGAAGCCAGCGAGAGTCTCGCCATCTTTTTATTCGTGAGGCCAAGAAGCTTTGCCAAAAAGAATTTAAACGTTGGTTTATTCTTGCTGCTGATGTAAATCCTTTAATGAAGTATTTTAAAGATCGAGAGTTACCCATTCCCACACTCTATTTAATGGGCGACAGAGATTACATGTTTATTAAGCCTGTTAAAGAAATGGTTGCGGCGCATAAGCTTAGTGTTTTACGAGAGATCCCCAACTGTGGTCATGTTTGTAATGTTGAGCGCCCTGAAGATTTCAATCAACATTCCATCGAATTTATTAAGCAGCAAACGGTTTCTGCTTAGCGCTGAATAAATCGATTGAGTAGGAGTAGGGGAGTTATTAAGGCTCCCCTATTTGATGTCCACATTGCCAACAAGCACCAAACTGCCCCTCGTTTACCTCATGGCACTTCGGGCACTGCCAATCTTGATACTCATTTCCATCGGATTGTTTGCGGTAGGCTTGTACTATTCCTTCTGCTTTTACTTGTTGTTTGGCGTCAAAAAGCCAGACATAAGGATCGGTATCATCACTAAACGGCAGCTCTCCTTTTAAACCGAAAATACCTTCTCCGCGGACTTCACAGTAGACTTGCTCGGTTTTCAATAATTCGCACACGATATGCGCTTCTGCTGGGTTTTTAGCAATGAATATTTTCATTAAACACGTCCACTTACTAATTATGAGTTTTGCTGACTCGGTGTTGGCCTTACTTTATTCATAACCCATTTAGTGATGATAGGAAACAGCCCCAGTAACGCAAAAGAGGCCAATACCGCAGGTGAAATAATGCCTGACAGGCTTTCAATTGTTGCTAACTGAGTACCGGCGTTTAAGTAAACTGCAGTGC
>NZ_WXWT01000311.1:0-10311 GCF_009904725.1 Vibrio sp. V43_P6S15P86 | reverse complement strand
TCACTACGTTGATCTCAGTGGTGTATTACATCAACAGCAGTAAAAGTTTGGAAGCGGAGCTGGCAAGAGACAGGCAAGAGCTCATCGAAACGAAAAAGAAAGAGTTACAAGCCTACATGATGATGGGCGTGACGGCGATAAAACCGTTATACGACGCGGATGTAAATGGAAGTAATAAAGAGGCAGCAAAAGAAATTTTGAAAGCCATGCGCTTTGAAAGCGATGGCTACTTTTTTGCCTACGACTCTCAAGGTGTGAATACGTTGCACGCCATCAAACCTGCATTAGAGGGTAAAAACCTTTACGACTTAAAAGATGAAAATGGGGTCGCAGTTATTGCGGGCTTGATTGACGCTTCTCAAAAAGGGGATGGGTTCCTCTATTTCTCGTGGCACAAACCGACCATTGACGCACAAGCGCCTAAGTTGGGCTATGCAGAATATCTATCGAAATGGGACTGGGTTTTAGGTACTGGCGTTTATATTGATGACATCGACCAGCAAGTTGCGATGCACAGAGAGTTAAAGACTCAAGAGCTAAAAGAGCATACATTATCTGCCGTGTTGATTTCCGTTATTGGATTGATCATTACCAGTGTTCTCACCAGTATCGTGGTGTCTAAAGGCATTCAGCCATTACAACATGTCGCGGCTTCATTAAAAGATGTTGCCGCAGGCGGCGGTGACTTAACGGCTCGTTTAAAAGTCGAAAGTCAGGATGAAGTCGGTGAAGTGGCGGCCGCGTTTAATGATTTTATGGATAAGCTGCACCCACTGATGCAGGACATTCATCGCTCTGCGACGACAGTACAGACCGTTTCCCAAATCCTGAACACTCAGACCAGCCAAGCGAGCGGTCAAATGCAGGATCACTGTTTAGAGACGGACAAAGTCGTGACGGCAGTGACGCAAATGAGCATGACTGCCAAAGAAGTAGCCAGCAATACTAATGCGACCGCGCAGGCAATTGACGATGCCAACAGTCAAGTCACCGCTGCTCAGCATGAGGTCGAGCAAGCAATAGAAGGCATTACCGAACTCGTGACGGAGATAGACAGCACGTCAGATGCAATTTCTGAGTTGAGTTTACAGACTGAAAAAATAACCAAAGTGCTGGATGTGATTGGCGAGATAGCCGAGCAAACGAATTTGTTGGCCCTAAATGCGGCGATTGAAGCGGCTAGAGCCGGTGAGCAAGGTCGAGGGTTTGCCGTCGTTGCGGATGAAGTGCGCTCGTTAGCCAGTCGTACACAAAATAGTACTCATGAAATTGGTGACATGCTTAAGCAGCTACAAAATGGTGTATCAAGAGCGGTCAGTACGATGTCGGTGAGCCAAAAAAGAGGTGTCAAAACGGCGGAAGAATCGGCGCTCATTCAGCAATCTCTTTCTGGTGTTCATAATTCTATCGGTACGATTCGAGATATGGGGATTCAAACCGCGTCTGCCGCCGAAGAACAAAGTGCAGTTGCAGAAGACATCAACCAAAACTTAGTGGCTATTCAACAGATCGTGAACAAAATTAATGAGACGTTGCAGCATGCCGAGTCAATCAGCACGCAGCTATCACAGTCTGGAACGGAAATTCACGGCTTGGTTGGCAACTTTAAACTCTGATGAACTGTTAAGTTGCATGGAAAGCACTGATGGTACGAAGAAAGCGAAAGTCATACTCGACTTTCGCTTTTTGTTTTGTGGAATAGGGACACTTTCCATATAAAGAGACATCAGATGATACTGAAAGCTTTGCCAAATGAGTCCATGCCCAGAGAGAAGCTACTGCAACGAGGGCCGCAAGCTTTGACCGATGCTGAGCTACTGGCCATCTTCTTGCGCACAGGCACCCGCGGAATGAACGTGATTGAGCTTGCAGATTTCCTTATTCAAGACTTTGGTTCGCTAAGACAACTATTTTCAGCATCAGAAGAAGAGTTTTGTCGTCACAAAGGATTGGGGCAAGCCAAGTATGTTCAATTGCAAGCGGTACTAGAAATGACACAACGTTACTTGGCGGAGACGCTAAAGCGTGGTGATGCCTTAACCAGTCCCGACCAAACTAAGTTATATCTGTCTTCTATTTTAAGGGATCGGCAAAGAGAGGCTTTTTATATTCTTTTTCTCGATAACCAGCACCGAGTGATAAAAGATGAAATTTTATTTGAAGGAACGTTGGATGCAGCGTCGGTGTATCCGAGAGAAGTCGTCAAGCGTGCTCTACATCATAACGCGGCGGCTTTGATTTTGGCGCACAATCATCCTTCAGGCGTCGCTGAGCCGAGCCAAGCTGACAGAAGGATTACAAGGCGTCTCATCGACGCATTAGCATTGGTGGATATTCGTATTTTGGACCATTTCGTCATCGGAGATGGGGAAAGTGTCTCTTTTGCTGAAAGAGGCTGGATATAACTGTGCGTTTTTTAGGTTGTTAGTTGCTAAAAATCTGCTATCATCCACGCCACTAAATTTTTAACTGAATTCAGCTTGGACTGCTAAAAAAATCTGCTGTCTAAAAAAAGATCACGAAAACCTGTAAAAAGGATCTGTTCGGGTCTTGAGCAATGCATATCAAGTTAGTATAATGCGCGACCTTTGATAGCCTTGTATGGATTTTCCATAGCGGTTCTTAACCTCTAACTTCTTTTCGAGAGATAGAGAGGTTCGGCCACCAAGGTTGATATCGAGCTGAAACGATTTTGGAGAAGACATTCATGTCACGAGTATGCCAAGTAACTGGTAAGCGTCCAGTAACGGGTAACAACCGTTCACACGCACGAAATGCTACTAAGCGTCGTTTTCTGCCGAACCTACAAACTCATCGTTTCTGGGTAGAGAGCGAAAAACGTTTTGTTAAACTACGTCTATCTGCTAAAGGTATGCGCATCATCGACAAGAAAGGTATTGATACTGTTCTTGCAGACATGCGTGCACGTGGCGAAAACGTTTAAGAGGAAATAAGCAATGGCAAAGAAAGGCGTTCGTGAGAAAATCCGTCTAGTATCTTCTGCAGGTACAGGCCACTTCTACACAACTGATAAGAACAAGCGTAACATGCCAGGCAAATTTGAGATCAAAAAGTTTGATCCAGTAGTTCGCCAGCACGTTATGTACAAAGAAGCAAAAATCAAATAATTGGTTTCAGTCTCTTTGAGGAATTGAAAAACCCAACTTTCGAGTTGGGTTTTTTATTACGTGAATAAAAGTGCTGAAGAAAAGGTTCAGTACGTCATCGGGTTATAAGGCACTGCTGAAGTTATTCTACTGGTCCGACTCTATACTCGAATTTTTGATTGATCGCCTCTGCCGCTTAGTCACCACTCCCTACACACTTGCACACCGTTGTTCTAGTCAAGCTCAATACTCTTTGGTAATTTACTCATAACGATAAGAGAGTAGAGATGGTTATGCGTGTGAGTCCGGCTCGTCGCCGCCGATGGAACAATATTCTTATTCTGGGCATTATCGCATTTATAGTGATCTTAAATGCGCCGATGTGGATCAAAACTTACCTATTAACAGATCAAGCAGACCCTTACCCAAATGTACTTCGCTCCGACTATACGGTGGAGTCTTTGTACTATAGTGGCTGGGAGTTCGAGCTGCATGATGGACGGTGGCAATCCAACATCAAAGTTGATGCACCGATCAGTGAACTTGTATCACGCTGGCAATCATTGGAAGGGACCGAGCTCACCTCAGAACAGTACGATCATTTAAAACCTAACCTGGCGGTACCTGAAACGGTAGAAGTTTGGTATCAGGATCTCGAAGAGCCGCAGCGGGTGACTTTCTTTCGTTTACCTGATTTTTGGCTATTTAAAACCTGGCAAGACAAATGGGTCGCTATCTCCGTCGATGAAAACTACCTTATGCCAGAGTAGAGCCTTTTTTCGCCTATACCCCTAATAAGCTTCCCTATTTATCGTTTTTCTTTTCGATTATGCTAGCAGCGAGAACTATTAGCCGGTGAATTGGAGAATCTAATGCCTGAGTTGCCAGAAGTTGAAGTCAGCCGTATGGGGATTAGCCCCCACATGGTTGGACAAACGATCCAGTCGTTTACTTTTCGAACGCCTAAATTGCGCTGGGATATTCCTACAGAGCTTAAAAAATTGGAAGGGCAGGTGATCCGTGCGATTAGCCGTCGTGCGAAATACTTACTGATCGAGACAAACACAGGTACAGCCATTGTTCACTTGGGCATGTCTGGGTCTTTACGTGTCCTAGATGCTGACTTTCCGCCAGCAAAGCACGATCATGTGGATCTCAAACTAAGCAGTGGAAAAATACTGCGTTATAACGATCCGCGTCGTTTTGGGGCATGGCTGTGGTGTGCTCCTGGCGAGTCACATGCTGTGCTAGCAAACATGGGGCCTGAGCCTTTAACTGAAGAGTTCAATGCGGAATATGTAGCGGAGAAAGCTAAAAATAAGCGTGTCGCCGTCAAGCAGTTCATCATGGACAACAAAGTCGTGGTTGGTGTTGGGAACATCTACGCGAATGAGTCGTTGTTTAAGTCTCGAATTCACCCTTCAAGGCCCGCAGGTAAGTTGACTTCTCAAGAGTGGGGGTTACTTGTTGAAAATATCAAAATGACACTTGAGATTGCCATTACGCAAGGTGGGACTACGCTGAAAGACTTTGCGCAAGCCGATGGAAAGCCGGGTTACTTTGCACAAGAGTTACTAGTTTACGGAAAAGCCGGAGAGCCATGCCCAGAGTGCGGCGAACGACTTCAAGAGCTAAAGATTGGCCAGCGTAATACCTTCTTTTGTAGTGAGTGTCAGAAGTAAGTCGAGCTATTATCGAGCTTAAGTTGTTGTAATCTTGCGCTCGAGCCTCAATAATTCAATCAGTTTCGAATAACTTAGTAAATTATATGAAAGTCATTTATCCGGGCACTTTTGATCCAGTGACTAATGGTCACCTCAATCTAATAGAACGTACTCACGAAATGTTTGATGAGGTTGTGATTGGCGTAGCCGCAAGCCCATCGAAGAACACTATGTTTTCATTGGAAGAGCGCGTTGCACTGATGCAGGACGTTGTAGCGCATTTACCTGGTGTGACGGTAAAGGGGTTCTCCGGGTTATTAGTGGATTTCGCGAGAAATGAGAAAGCTAAGGTTCTTATTCGTGGTTTACGAACAACGGTAGACTTTGAATACGAGTTTGGACTGACCAACATGTACCGAAAGCTATTACCAGGAATCGAGAGCGTATTTTTAACTCCTGAAGAAGAGTTTGCGTTTTTATCGTCGACTATCGTGAGAGAAGTAGCGATTCATGGCGGAAGTATCGAACAATTCGTTCCCAAGCCAGTAGCCATCGCGATTGGGGAAAAACTCAATGAAAGACAGTAAGTTCCCTTATTATTTCTCAAACGCTCTCTCGATACTTATCCCTCGCTTTGTATATCGAGCACAAGCCAAGCGTTTACTTTCGAATCTGACCGAAGCAGAGCAGCAACGCTGTATTGAGCGGGTGAACTATTACAATAAGTGTGAAACGCCGTTTTCAGTTGATAGCCGAGAACAAAGTTACTCGACCATCGATACATTCAAAAAAACGAAAGGCTGGACGTATTTTTTCGATCTTCGCCAAGTTGTACGCTATTTCCCTTCCAGTTTTGCGTTTAACTACATCAACGGCGATGTTACACACATCCCCAATGTACCGAGCTTTATAAAAAGCCGCCCTATTTTTGGTAACAACCAAAATTCAGTGGTGTTGAAACTTAATCAAGTTCGTCATTTTAAATTTATTGATGATCCTGTTCGCTATCAAGATAAAAAGGACATGGTAGCGTGGCGCGGCGTGGGTTTTCAGCCGCATCGTAAAAAGGTGATTCATGCGTTTTACAACCATCCGCAATGCAATATTGGCCAGACCCGCCCGGTAGAAGGGAAACCATGGGAAAAGGGCTTTATGAGTATTGAAGAGCAACTGCAGTATAAGTTTTTGCTCTGTATAGAAGGCAATGATGTGGCCACCAACCTTAAGTGGGCTATGTCGTCTAACTCCTTGGTTATTATGTCAAAGCCAAAATATGAGACTTGGTTTATGGAAGGTAAGTTAGAGGCAGGCGTCCACTATGTTGAAGTGAAGGATGACTATTCGGATTTGCCCGAAAAGATGGATTATTACCTAGCGAATGAGCAAGAAGCATTAGCGATCATTGAAAATGCGCACCAGTGGGTTGAGCAGTTCAAAGATAAACGTAAAGAGCGTTTGATCTCATTGATGGTTGCCGATAAGTACTTCGCTTTATCTCAGCAACAATAAAAAAGGGGCGAAACGCCCCTTTTTTATAATCTTAAGCTTCTAGAAATTGATCAACACCATTCTCACAGCGTTTAAGCTTGTTTTTAATGGTGTTCTCTAAAATCTCGTCATTTTGTCCGAGTGACGCGCGAGAGTTTTCTACGTGGTACAAGTGGTAGCCTACACCTGCGAATTTTAGGTAAAGACGTGACTTACCCGCATTCAACATGCGATGAACAAACTCGCTGTCTTCGCGTCCCCATCCAACAAAATCTTGGTTGAAGCCATTCACCTCGATGACATCTTGTCGCCAAAACGCCATGTTGCAACCGCGAGTGGCTTTATCGTTATTGCGCTCGTAAGAGAACCATTTCGATAGCAAAGCGTTGGTGATGCAGTTTTTACGATTGCGAATGCCTTTGCTGAAGATAGAAGGCACTAAGCCGTTTTCCATGATGGCCTTGCTGCAGTTTTCATCCGTTAACACGCGTCCACCCTGCACAAACCAATTTGGCTTTGCGACTTGCTTATGTGATTCAATAAACGTTTGAGACAACACCATGTCGCCATCAATCATGATGAGGTAGTCACCTGATGCTTTTGCGATCGCACGGTTGCGGCTCATTGAAAGTTGAAAGCCATTATCTTCGTGCCAGCTATGAATAAGTGGTACTGGAAAGCCGTCACGCAGTTGGTTGATCATTGCTTTGGTATCGTCTCGAGAACCGTCATCTGCAACAATTACTTCGTCAGGCAAAACGGTTTGACGTTTCACGCTTTCTAACACCGCTTTTAATGCTTCTTTCCAGTTGTAAGTGGTGATAATTAAAGTCGTTTTCATGATTTTCTTGCCTGTTCACGTAAGTAGAGATCGATGTATTTTACAAAAGTAGAGTGCATGCTTAGCCAAGCTAGAATGAAGCCATGTTTGCCATCAAGGAAACCTCGTTTGAGCACATACATCTTCAAAAAGCTCGCAAGAGCGTGAACGATAGCGGTCGTTAACCCCGCTTTCTTTTTACCTTCCCGTTCATCTGTCCAAGCCTTGAGGTAACCAGTGGTTTTATTGATGTAATGATGAAGGTGCTCGTAAGTGTAGTGATGCAGTCGACCATCCAGCTTTTCAGTTTGATAGTTTTTCTCATCAACTTTTTCATGAACGAGCGAATCATTATATTGTGTATATTCGGTGCGATATAAGCGCACAATCCAGTCTGGAGACCAACCAGAATGGTAGATGAACTTACCAAACGCTGAGCTTAGTCGATTAAGTTTGTATAAAACGTTCGGCTTATTGGCTGATACCGCGTGTAAGATACTTTCTTTTAGCTCTGGAGTGACTTGTTCGTCCGCATCAAGCCACAAAACGTAGTCTGCCGTAACGTATTGCTGCGCCAGTTGGCGCTGTTTACCGAATCCTGGCCAATCTAGGTTGGTGTAAAACTTATCTGTGTATTGTCGGGCGATTTCTTCAGTGCGATCAGTGCTGCCCGAGTCTAGAAGGACAATCTCATCGACCCAATCTTTTACTGTGTCTAGACAAGCTTGTAAGTGCTTCTCTTCATTTTTTACAATTAAGGCAACGGCTAAGGTTGGTTTGGACAAGGTCATTTCCTTCTTAACAAATCAAGACAGTAAGTTTACTGGTATTGAGGATACAAATCTTCTAAGACTTGATCGAACATGCTCATTACTTGAGTGCTGGTAATGCGGTTCATTGCCGTTTCATCTTTAGCGCGAGTTCGCCAGCTTAACTCGTGACTGTTTTTACCTGTTTCCGCAAAGATCGTTTCTTCATACACTGAGACAACGTATTTTAGATAACGGTAAGGTCCCACTCGCAGCGGATTATGGTGTGCATAGAGCCCGATGATTGGTGTTTTCATTGCATTCGCCATGTGTGCTGGTCCGGTATCGGGGGCGATGACCATTTCAACCTTATCTATTAACGCAAGCATTTGCAGAATTGAACTTTGTCCAACTAAATTTAGACACGGTTCTTCCAAGCGAGATTGAATGGCCTCTGCCAGATCCAATTCTACCTGAGCAGGGCTGCCTGCCAGAATCACGTTCCAGCCTTTTGCTCTGGCGTGATGAATCACATCCACATAACCTTCCGCGTTCCAGTTTTTATAAGCTTTGCTCGCACCAGGCACAATCAGCAGGTTAGGTTTACTACGAGAAATATGAGACTCTGCCCAAGCTTGGTCGTGGTCTGAATAAGAAAGTACCCAGTCTAGTCCTGCCTTTGGTACCCCAATTTGATGGGCAAAGGCCATTAAGCCATCTGCGACATGCAGAGGTTGCGGGGAAGGCACTTTGACATTGGTAAATAGTGTTTGAAAGTCCTGGCTTCTATCAGAAGAGAAACCAAGTTTGTATTTTGCTTTAATGCCCAACGTTGCGACACTCGCTCGAATCGCGTACTGCATATGCAATAGCGCATCAAACTCTCTGCCTTTCAGCTGTCGCCAAAGTGATTTGTAGCCATCAAGTCCCGCTTTTTTATCAAAAACAATCACTTCTACGCCATCAATGGCGGCTAATAACTGGGCTTCAAGTTTACCCGTTATCCAAGTAATCTGGGTCGAAGGCCAGTGTTTCTGAATAGCTTGAACGGTGGCGATGGTATTGCAAACGTCTCCAATAGCGGACAAACGCAAGATGCATAATGACGATGGGGCAGAAGTGAACATAATTATTGTCTGATTCGATGAATAGAGGCAGGTAAATTATGCAGACATCCCCAATAAATGTAAAATACACGGCTCGAATATAGCTAAGTACTGATAAGTGTTCTGCAATGTCAAAGATAACACCGCATCAATCGCAAGAATCTGGCAAACCGGGTAATACCGGGCTAAAGCGCATCGTTAAAGCAACGGGTTATTCGATCCAAGGATTAAAAGCGGCTTTTAAGCATGAAGCTGCCATTCGACAAGAGTTGGCTCTGTTGAGTTTCGCTGTGATTTTGGCTTGGCTAGTGGATGTCGGCATGGTTGAGCGTATCTTAATGATCGGGGTCGTGGTGTTAGTCTTGATTGTAGAGCTTGTGAATTCAGCTATTGAGGCGGTAGTGGATCGTATCGGTATTGAACGGCATGAACTCAGTGGTCGAGCTAAAGATATAGGCTCTGCTGCCGTTATGGTTGCTTTGGCGTTTGCTGCATTTACTTGGTTGTATATATTAGCCAGCCGGTATTTAGGCTAGAGGGTGAGCGTATGACTCAACAGTATAAAAACAACAACCAAGTGATCTGGTTTGATGACGAGATCATTACAGACCCTAGCCAACCGATATTTGATGCGGAATACTGGCAGTCCTCCGACAAGGTGGTTGGCAGTGCGACGGGGCGAGGCACGACATGGTTTATCCAACTAGAGAACATGCAAGCGGCACTACGTCATTACCGTCGTGGCGGTTTGTTTGGGAAGTTAGTTAACGATCATTATTGGTTCTCTGGCTGGGATAACACCCGTTGTGCGCAAGAGTTTCAGCTTTTGTTGGCGCTAATTGAGGCTGGGGTACACGTTCCTCGTCCTATTGCAGCAAGAGCCGTAAAGTCAGGACTCTTCTATCAAGCTGATTTATTAAGTGAGCGAATCCCAAACGCCAGAGATCTGGTTAGTATCTTGCAAGAACAGTCTTTATCGGTAGAAATGTATCAGAAAATAGGGCAAGAAATTGCCAAGATGCATCAGGTTGGCGTTAACCATACCGATTTGAATATCCACAATATCTTGATCGACGACAAAGATAAGGTATGGATTATCGATTTTGATAAGTGTCGTTTTGAAACTTCTGGTGACTGGAAGCATCAAAATCTAAATAGACTTCTGCGTTCATTTAATAAAGAGCGTTTAAAGCGACAGATTATTTGGCAAGAGTCCGATTTTGAACATTTTCAGGACGGTTATGCTTCTCAATCTTAATTGAGTTTTTTATCATTTTATATTGATTGCTCTAAGTAAGCCTTCTTGAGTCTCACGATGCTCGAGTGAGTCTATAAACTACAATAATCATAAAGTATTCATGTGTATCTGATGGCACA
>NZ_WXWT01000046.1:0-10400 GCF_009904725.1 Vibrio sp. V43_P6S15P86 | reverse complement strand
TGATCGCGATCAAGTTTTATTTGTATCGCATATTACTCTTCAGGTAAAGAAGAGAGTTGTAATAAATTGCAAATACCTTAATTTAATTAGCCTTGCGGTCAATTTAGAATAGTTACTCCACAATAAAATAAAAGGAAATCACACTCTGTGATTCCCTTTTATTTTCGAGTGCAAAAGCACCAATGCATTTCGTTAACTAAAAACGCAAACGATTCGCACTATTGCAGTTTCTCTATCCCCATATTGAACAGTGCAAAGCTATAAATATCTGCATTTGTCTCAATTATTTTACGCGTTGGTGTGCCAGCACCATGCCCTGCATTGGTTTCGATGCGAATCAAGGTCGGATTTGAACCCGCCTGTTTTGACTGCAACTCAGCAGCAAATTTGTAAGAGTGAGCAGGAACAACACGATCATCATGATCACCCGTTGTAATCAATGTTGCTGGGTATTCCACCCCCGCTTTTACATTGTGCACCGGCGAATAACCTTTCAGATATTGGAACATCTCTTTACTTTGCTCTGCCGTACCGTAGTCATACGCCCAACCAGCACCTGCGGTAAAAGTATGGTAACGCAGCATGTCCAGTACGCCGACTGCTGGCAACGCCACTTTAAACAACTCTGGACGTTGCGTCATAACGGCCCCCACTAACAAGCCACCATTCGATCCACCGTTAATGGCTAACTTGTTTGATGACGTTACCTTTTCATCAATTAGGAATTCAGCCGCCGCAATAAAGTCATCAAACACATTTTGCTTTTGCATTTGAATGCCAGCGTTGTGCCACTCTTTACCATACTCCCCACCGCCACGAATGTTTGCTACCGCGTAAACACCACCAAGCTCCAGCCAAGCCGCACGTGTCGGGCTAAAAGATGGTGTGAGGCTAATGTTGAAACCACCATATCCATATAGGATGGTTGGTGCACTGCCGTCCATCGGTGTCCCTTTTTTATAGGTGATGATCATCGGCACTTTTGTTCCGTCTTTTAAGGTGTAAAACACCTGGCGAGATTCATACAAAGCTGGATCAAATGACGCTTTAGATTTGTAGTACACCTCGCTATCACCATCTTTGATGTTCAGACGATACGTAGTGCTTGGCATCTTGTAGTTGGTGAAAGAATAGTAGACTTCGGTTTCTTCTTTTTTACCTGAAAAACCGTACGCACTACCAATATCAGGCAGCTTGATTTCACGGATGAGTTTGCCGTTCATGTCGTATTGCTTCACCATCGAGATCGCATCAACAATATAGCTCGCAAACAAATTGCCACCCGCGGTAGAAACACGTAACACGTTCTTTGTTTCAGGGATCAAATCTTTCCAGTTTTTGGGCTGCGGCTGACTCGCATCGACCGTCACGACGCGTTTGTTTGGCGCATTAAGGTTCGTAACCAAGTACAGTTTCGTGCCTTGGTTGTCTATTACCCAAGTATCAGAACTGGTGTTATCTAAAATGGTTTTAAGCGGGCTGTTTGGCTTACTCAGATCTTTAAAGAACAGTTTGTTACCCGATGTCGATATGCTGGCTGAGATAAACAAGTAGCGTTCATCTTCCGACGTATAGCCGCCAACATAACGGTATTTCTCTTCCTCAAAGCCGCCGAAAATCAGCTGGTCTTCACTTTGCTTCGTTCCAAGTTTATGAAAGTAGAGCTTGTGTTGGTCTGTCTTCGCGGAAAGTTCACTCCCTTTTGGCTTGTCATAACTTGAGTAATAGAAGCCTTGATTGCCGAGCCAACTGATGCCGCTGAACTTAATATCCACCAGCGTTTCACCGACTGGCTTTTTGGTTTCTGTGTCTAACACAATGACTTTGCGCCAATCGCTACCGCCTTCCGAAATGCTGTATGCAACCAAAGATCCATCTCGTGAAAAGCTCACTCCCGCTAACGATGTGGTGCCATCCTCACTAAAAGTATTTGGATCGAGGAAAATTTCTGCTTCGCCATCACCTAACTGCCGATAAAGCACATCTTGGTTTTGTAACCCGTCATTTTTGTAGAAGTAAGTGAACTTACCCTCTTTGAACGGCTGGCTTTGTTTTTCGTAATCCATGAGCTCAGTAATGCGCTCTTCAATCTGCTCGCGGTAAGGGATTTTCGCCAGATAATCAAACGTCACTGCATTTTGTGCCTTCACCCATTCTGCGGTTTCTGGGCTGAGATCGTCTTCCAACCAGCGATAAGGATCACTCACTTTTGTACCAAAGTAGTCATCGACAACATCCACTTTTTGTGTGGTTGGATACGTGATGGCTTTCGGGGTTACCTGTTCAACCGACGATTGCGCCGCTTCATTTGCATGCGCCACAGACAACACACTTCCGAGTGCGAGAACCGTTGCGAATGCTAGGGTGTTCTTTTTCATGAAATTCCTTTTTATTTTTCTGTTGTCTTTTTGTGCAATACATCAGAACTCTACTATATATCGACAAAATGAATCTAATTTCATTAAACGAGTTGTGAAAGCCATCCTAACTCCCTTATTTCCTGCCAATTCTACATATCGGTAAGTGGAGGTGTAGAGCTTAGGAACAACGCTGAAGAGCTACAATGGCGTTTACTCTCTTTCGTTTAATTCAGTTCGATTTGACGCAAAACCCCAGACTCAGAAGCGAAATCTTGGTCGTGACTAATCAGAACAAATCCACCTTTGTATGTATTTAACGCCTGACTAAGCATTATTTTTGAATCGAGATCGAGATGGTTATCTGGCTCATCAAGCAGCAGAAAAGGCAGAGAGTGTTGGTGGCTGACGATCAGCATCGCGAGCTTCATCTTCTCGCCACCGCTCAGTACACGCCCCAACCGAAATACAGCATTCCGACGAAAACCGATCCCCGCCAATAAGGTTCTCGCTTCACTTTCCGTCATCTCTAGGCAGCTCTCCATTACGTTCTCAAGTAACGAAAGATTTGGATTCACTGCGCCAAAGTGTTGGTCGAGATAATACAAGGGAGTATTCACTTGCAGCTCACCACTGAGCAACGACAACTCGCCAAGCAACGTCTTTAACAAGGTTGACTTTCCGCAGCCATTTTTCCCTTTGAGATGGACTTTATCGTTCGCAAAAATCTGCAAAGTGATAGGAGTAGAATCCCCAAAAGGCAATATACCTTCTTGTATCGACAACACTTTTCGCGAACGGTTCGGATTATCTGCAAGATAAAGCTTTTGCGCTTTGAGCTGCTCATGTCGCGATTGCAACGCCTGTTCTTTGGCTTGTAAATGCGCTTGTCTGAGTTGCTCATTCTTATTGCGATTTGAGGCGCTGGCGGTCGCGCTATCCTTTTTTCCATCAAGCAAAATTTTGGGCTGACTGCCGTCTTTGCGCAGTTTGTTCCCTTGCGCGGCGCGTTGGTCTGCTTTTTCGCGATTTTTCTGGGCTTGCTCGGCTAATCGTTTTTTCTGTTTATCGACTTGCGCTAACTGCCTCTCGACCGCTTGCAGTTCAGTGCGTTTTTTCTCGGCGTACACATCGTAATTTCCACCAAAAACCTGTAAGTCTAGGCCCGAGAGTTCCCAAATTTCCTCCATTGCTCGCAGCAGCTCACGATCGTGACTGATGAGTAAAATCGCGCCACCGAAATGCGTCATAGACTCTATCAGCCATTGTTTCGCCTCGGTATCGAGGTGATTGGATGGCTCATCGAGAATCAAAAGCTCCGTTTCGTTTTCAAACAACAGCCATAACTGCAAACGCGCCAACTGACCACCACTGAGCCGAGCACAAGGAAAATCAGGGTCTTGCGGTAAACCCATCGCAGCAAGCTGCTGTTTGAGTTTCTGTTCAATATCCCACTGTTCGCCAACCAGTTCGAACCAATGCTCAGAAACATCACCTTGTTCAATCTGCTTTAAAGCATGCAAGACCGAGTCTGTTCCCAGAAACTGGGCGATCGATTGCTGACCAGAAAGCAAATCAGGCGGCTGCTGGCGATACATCATGAAAGAAGAGGGAAAAGTCACTACACCGCTGGAAGGCTGAGTTTCGCCCGCCAAAATGGAAGCCAAAAGCGACTTACCGATGCCATTGCGCCCAACCAAACCAACACGTCGTTTAGTCATGGAACAAGAAATAGACTGGAATAGCGTCTCGCCATTATCAAACTGATGGCTAACATTAAAAGCTTGTAAAACTGGCATAATTTGCCTCCTGTATGACAGGGACAACAGCCGTAGCTATGATTTGAGATTGCAACAAAACGCGTGCACAAACGCATTAAGCTCTATGTAAAGCTCGACGATAAACGTCAAATCAAAGATTTGTCTTGTTACAAAGAAATATCGGAAAGTGAGCTACGCCTACTAACCCTGCAGATCCAAAAAATAAGTAAAAAATATGGATGACAGGTTTAGTTCTTCATTTTGGCGTAATCTCCTAGAGAAATGATTTGCGAAGTTTAGCGGGTTTTCTGACTAAAAAGCAAGCAGCATTATTTATCAAAACTTTGAACGATTTCGAGATCTTATCTACACAAATTTTGCCCAAGCCATACTATGCTTACAGTAAAGCTAATCCACATAAGGGCGTGGTAATGAAATACAAACATATCCTTGTTGCACTCGAACTGTCCGATGAGAGCACTGTTCTGATCGACAGAGCCGTAGCGATGGCTAACTATCTCGACTCCGATATTTCATTCATCCATATTGATGGAACTCACGGGGAAATTTATCGTGAGCTCGTAGACATTAAAGAGAACCCAGACCAAAGGCCGCTGAATGAGCACTCTATGGAATGTTTGAGAACATTCAGTGAGTACATGGATTATCCACTCAAACACTTCTTCGTGGGTACTGGTGATTTAGCCGACAAGCTCGAAATTACCATCAAAGAGCAAGAAGTGGACTTGCTGATTTGTGGCCATCACCAAGATTTCTGGAGCAAAATCATTTCCTACTCAAGACATCTTATCAACAAATCACCAGTCGATATTTTAGTCGTTCCTATTCATGATTAATTAAAATTTGACACTTGCCAAAACCACCAACTTATTTGGTGGTTTTTTATTGATATTGAAACAGCTTAAGCACTTTTCCAAGCTAGCTTGACGGCCATTTATGAGTTACATTTTCTAACCAACCTGCGCTCCTACCGGGCATGGTTATTTAGATAGCAAGGATCCTTATGGCGAATAAAAAAGTATTAATTCTCTTTGCTCATCCTTCCCAGCATCGTTCAGAAGTGAATACTCCACTTTTCAAAGAAGCTCAAAAAATTGAAGGCGTGACATGTGTTGATCTCTATGGTGAATACCCTCGTTTCGATATCAATATCGACCGTGAACAACAACGCTTGCGTGAGCATGATGTGGTGGTTTTTCAATTCCCACTATATTGGTATTCAACCCCAGCAATTTTAAAAGAGTGGCAAGATCTGGTTTTGGAGTATGGCTTTGCTTACGGCACTGAAGGAACCGAACTACAAGGTAAAACCATGCTGTGCGTACTTTCGGCCGGCGGCAAGGAAGAAGCCTATAAAGCCGAAGGCTACAACCATTTTACGATTCGGGAACTGCTCGCTCCTATTGAGCAAATGTCAGCGCTCACGGGTATGCACTACATTGCGCCTCTTGCTTTGTTCGGCGCACGTACTGCCGAAGAAGAAGGACGAATTCCCCGTCATGTCGAACGGTACAAAATCCTGCTAACAGCATTAGTCGAAGATAGACTGGATGTTGAAGCAGCTGCGTCATTAATCAAACTCAACAGCGCACTTCCGAAGCTCATCAAGGAGGCTTCATGACAGGGATATTCTTACAAGCCTTCGTGTATTTGATTGCCGCTGTAATTGCGGTACCACTTGCCAAGCGTTTAGGGCTCGGTTCCGTTTTAGGTTACCTCATCGCTGGTGTGGTAATTGGTCCAATTATCGGTTTAGTCGGTGAAGAAACAACGACAATTCAGCACTTTGCCGAATTTGGCGTGGTGATGATGCTATTCCTAGTGGGGTTAGAGCTAGAGCCTAAAATGCTCTGGTCAATGCGAAATCGTTTAATGGGCTTAGGCGGTCTTCAAGTTGGCGGTACCATCGCGGCGATTATGGGTATTGCCCTGTACTTTGAGCAGCCTTGGACCATTGCCTTAGCCATCGGCTTGATTTTCGCCCTTTCTTCTACCGCGATTGTTTTGCAAACTTTTAGCGAAAAAGGGTTAACGAAGACAGAAGGTGGACAAAACGCGTTCTCTGTTTTACTTTTCCAAGATATCGCTGTTATCCCGATGTTGGCCTTTATTCCGTTGCTGGCCCTGCCAGAGTTAGTCGAACAAGCACAAAATGCCGTTCAAACTGCTGCGCAGCATCATGACGATTTAAACCTCGTGGCCGATTTACCGGGCTGGGCGTACGGAATAGTCATCACAGCATCGATTGCGATTGTCGTCGTTGGTGGTCACTTTTTAAGTCGACCTCTGTTGAGCTATGTTGCTAGCTCTGGGCTGCGTGAGATTTTTACCGCCACCGCATTGATGCTGGTGATCGGCATCGCAGCACTGATGAGTTTGGTTGGCTTATCTCCTGCATTAGGAACTTTCTTGGCTGGCGTTGTATTGGCGAACAGCGAATTTCGCCACGAGTTAGAGTCCAATATCGAACCATTTAAAGGGTTGTTGCTGGGTCTGTTCTTCATCACCGTCGGAGCTGGGATCAATTTCTCAGTTCTATTTGGTGACTTCTGGTTGATCATGGCACTGACCATTGGCGTGATGGTATTGAAAGCCTTGGTCCTATTTATTCTCGCGCTGATATTTAGAGTGAAAGGCAGCAACCGCTGGCTGTTTACCTTAAGCTTGGCTCAAGCGGGTGAATTTGGTTTTGTGTTGCTAAGCTTCTCTGTGCAAAACCACGTCATTCCGTTTGAACTCTCGCAAACGCTTGCGCTGGTTGTTGCTATCTCAATGTTCTTAACGCCAGGTTTGTTCATTCTATTTGACAAATTAATACTGCCGCGTTTTGAAACTCAATCAAACGAAAGGGAAAGCGATACGATTGAAGAAAAAGGCACAGTAATCATCGCTGGTATCGGCCGTTTTGGTCAGATTGTTAACCGCTTGCTTGTTTCTAATGGTGTAACAACAGTGGTGCTCGATCACCAAGCCAACCAAGTTGATAACATGCGCCAGATTGGCACTCGTGCTTATTTTGGCGATGCGACTCGACCAGATATGCTGCACACTGCAGGCATCGAGCATGCGGCTGCGTTGGTCGTCGCAATTGATAACCAAGAATCGAGTGTGGAACTGGTGAAGTACGTCAAACACACGTACCCCAAAGTAACGGTGATCGCACGCGCCTTTGACCGTGGTCACGGCTATCTTTTGCGTCAAGCTGGGGCTGATATTATTGAATCGGAAACCTACCATTCCGCATTGGAGATGGGCGGTCACACGATGAAAGCACTTGGTATTCATCCCTTCTTTGTTGAGCAGCAAAAAGCGACATACAAGCGTGTTGAAGCACGCAAGTCCGAGATACTCTACAAAGCTTGGGAAGATGATTCTGAAGGCGAACGTTATGACAACAATTTCCGACAACTGTTTATTCAGTTAGAGGAAAAAATGGCGGAAGAGATGCAAAAAGATCGCCATGACAAACTCTCGCGCTCAGAACGTGGATGGACGCCACCGCCGAAAGGTTACGCCGATGACTTCAATGAAGATAACGTTCAAGAACTAACACCACCAAGAGAAGAGCCTATCCAACGATAACGCACTCCATATTAAAAACCTCCCACTTGGGAGGTTTTTATTTTTTCAGTACCGAGTCACACGCCGTGCAGGATAAAATGATCTTCTCGATATTACATAAGATCATTCATTAAAATCTCATACTCTTCGTTTGCTTCTTCCACTAAGTGAGAAAGCTCTAACGCATCAGTAACTGCAAGATTGAACTGCCACGGAGTTGTGTCTTCTTTACCACAGATTCGAGTTTCACACCCACGGCTCTCAAAAGACAAATCATCAAACTCTGTGGTATGGCGCTCTTGAAGTTCTACAATCTCAACTTCTAATTTACCGACAGGGTTAACTTTAACGTGAGCATGTAAATCTGAACTGTTAGACAAACAATAATCTCTATGAACCGCAATCATGGCCGCCTCCTTGGTCTGCCAACTGACAACTCACCCATGAGTGTAGACGAGGGAGTTTGAACGTGGGGTGAAATAATAATGAAGATTGATCTGTCTCATTGGAGTAGACAATTATTGTTGTGCAGGTATGAGCCGGTATGAATCTCATCTGATTTAAATCGTTCCTAGATCACAAGAGTTGGCATTTACCGAGACTTTCCCTATTATCGAAACAAATTTACTGTAGTCATTCTTTAGAGGTCAGTATGGAGCTTGAAGCCGTCGCTAAAGCACTAAAAGAGTTAGGTCATCCTACTCGTTTAAGTATTTACAAAGAAGTTGTCAAAGCGGGATACAAAGGTATCGCGGTAGGCGGCGTACAAGAAAAGCTTGGCATTCCTGCTTCCACTCTCTCTCATCATATTTCTAGTCTAGCCTCAGCCGGGCTTATCACCCAACGTCGTGAGGGGCGAACCCTTTTTTGCGTTGCAGAGTACCAATGTTTAGATGATGTGATCGGCTTTTTAAAGGCTGAATGTTGCGTTAATGAGTGCTCATAACCTCATAGCAGAGGCGAAAGACTTCGCTTTTACATTAGACTTTACCCGTTCTTGAATGACCGCCGACAAACATAAACACCGAGCTCGCTAAGCTCGGTGTTTTATTTTTTAGTTTTCGACGAGCAACATTGAGGCTTTAGGTGGCACAATTAACTTACCGTCAGATGGAACGTCCTGAACCGTCATCAAATCCACCCAGTCGCCATCCATTTTCAATGCCAAAGACTGCTGACGCTGCGATTTATTAAGCACGACAATGCCTTTGCTCCCTCGCTTAAGTACCAGCATATCATCGTTACCTTCAAGAACACTCATCGACTCGCCATGTGTCATATTATGGAATTGGATCATTTTCGCCATTCGCGGATCGTTCCATGCGCCTTGCCATCTTGGCTTGCCATTTTTATCTGTAATACCGCTAGTGTTTAAGTCGGTATAAACCAATGGCACACCACCATCGCGGCCTAGAATGTAGGCATAAGCTAACCATTCATTTTCCTCATCCATGATCAGATCAAGAAAAACGTCATTGTTAGGAATGTCATGCGTGACAACAAATGTAATCGCGCGACTGGGCGAAAGGGCCTGACCGAAACAGTATGGGTCAATCAACGACTTGAAACTGCCCTTTTTAGCGAACGCCTTAAAAATGGTCGAGAACAACGGGAAATCATAAGCGCCTAAGCGAGTTTCCTGTAAATACGGCTCAAGAAACAACTGATACTCTTCCTCTGTCGCACCGCCATCGGTAATAATTTCGCCAAATATATGCACATCGCGCGTGATGTCGTCTGTCCAAACACGTTTAAGATGCTCTAGCGTCATGTGTTTCGCGGCATCAATACGAAAACCTTTCACACCAATGGCTTTCAATGCTTTTAGGTAAGCGCGTTGCTGCTCAACGACATGGTCACAAACACGGAGGGTTGGCAAGCCAGGATCAGTTGGTCCACCTGTGATGCGTCCATTTTGTACCTGCCATTTATCTTTCCAGTCTTTAATACCGAACGCTTCAACAAAGTCCTCTTCATCAAAAAGCGGTTGAGATAAGTCGCCAAATAACGTTATCGACTGATATTTCTGTTTGTTTTGTTGGTACTCCTCCAAGACCTCTTGCCTTGGGTATTGGAGGTCTCGGCGAAGGTGGGCCTCATTTGCCATATGGTTAAACACCACGTCAGCGTAAACCCACACGCCAACTTGCTCCAGTTCACGAACCATACGGATAAAGTCTTTGGTATCACCCAACGCATTGTCGATGACACGGTAATCTTGAGGTTGATAGCGCTGCCACCAGCGATCATCGTGGGCGCTTTTCATTGGTGGCGAAACCAACACGGAGCCGTAACCTAGCTCGTGGATTTCTTTTGCTCGTTGGGCAATGTCAGCATACTTCCAATTAAACGCATGTAAGATAACATTCGCACCGAATGATTGTATTTCCTGTGAGCCACTCATGTTGTTCTCCTACTCGTTTTCACTCACGATTACTTGTTTGCATTTTTTTGTGAGTGAATTCAATAGTCGAAATTATAAGAGCTATTCATCAGACGCCCTCACCCTTTTCGCCCTAACTCAAGGCTGAAAATGAAGGCGTAGTGACTCCTCCATTGCACAAGTAGAAACGGTTCTGGACGTAAACGAGTAGATGACATTCAAGCACATCGCACATAAAACAAACTAAGTCATTGTTTTGTATTGAAAAAAATCGCATTCAAAATATATAAAAGAAAATGCCCGGGTACGCCCTAAAGG
>NZ_WXWT01000162.1:0-10402 GCF_009904725.1 Vibrio sp. V43_P6S15P86 | reverse complement strand
CCATGATAGTAGCAGTCGTAGAGTGCGTGATTACTTCAGCAAGATTGCTACTCTACTATCTTCGGACAATCCACCAGCACACGGCAGATAAACAACAGCAATCGTTCCACTACATTGCTACCACTGGTTCTGAAATAGAAAGCCAGCCCCCTTTCGGAATCTGGCTCTGTAAGTGTTACGCGATACTACGCTACTAGTTTTTCAGTATGTTCTCGGTTGTACTCTTCTAGCATGGAAACTGCTTCATCAACCACGTCAGGATGGAATATCAATGTCATATCGACCATTGGGTACTTACGCACTAACCATGATAGGAGTGGCAACATACGTGGCGTTACAGGCAGTTTAGATTCAAGTAGCTTACGCCCCTTAGCATTGCTCAAGTCCTGAGTGCTGGTTAATTGAATACCACCATCTGCCAATTTCTTCATCAAGCTTGGATAATAACCCCGAGGAGCGCGATTAGGTGTCTCTGGTAGACCCCATTTACCCTGAGTGATAGCTCGTAACATCTGTACCTTGAAAATGCCCTCTGAGCCATCTTCTAGGTATTTAACACCTGTTCCCTTGAGATAACTACGAACCTTATAGAAGTCTATCCAATTGTCCCAATCTTCCATCGTTTTTAGACAGTTGTTTACACGCCACTCGTCGAAGTAAGTACGAGCATCTAAACCCTCATCAACGGTATTCCATGGAACCGTATCGAAAGATAGGTGCTCTACCATTCCACCGCTTTTAGGGTGGCGAACTTCCACCATACGAGGGTTTACAGGACGACGCTTGAAGTCATATTCGAGGTTAAGTGTCTGTTCGGTATGGATAGAGACAAGATCCATCTCTTTTAACCATTGGTCACGTGCTGATGCTAAGTGTTTACGTGCGACCTTCTGACCCGGATAACGATCTAAGAACAGCTCAACCATCCACTCATTTTCATCAACGCCTTTCGGTGCTTTTGTCCCTGCTTTAGCACATACCGGTTTTGTATCACCCAATTCAGCAGTCAATTGTCCACGAGTCCTCATAGAGATAATCTGTTTAGCATGGTGCTTTAGTTGCATCATGTCTTCGCCACTGACTTCGGTACAGATTTGCTGGAACCGACGCGCTAATGGACCATCTAAGCATGGCTCTAATTGCTCTTCTGTGGCTTTGCAAAGCCAGCCGTCTGTTGTGGCTGAAATTATCTTAATGTCATCACCGTAACGTTCATTGAGCTTACGTATAACTTCTAACATGGTTGCGCGAACAAAACCTGTAGCATGTGCCGCATAGTGCGCATTAGTCACTGGTGAATAAGGAATTTTACTACTTAAACCTGAAGCTAAATCGAAACCAGACTTATCACGTAAGCCTTGTCCAACCTTTCCGTAAAGAGTGTTACCAATGAGCTTCCAAAGCTTCTCGTACAGCTCATTGCCCTTTTCTTTATACTTAGCTCGTTGCTTACGAATCGTCTTGGTAAACTCTTTAAACTTAGATGTAGAGCCATTCTTCCACGGGATCACCTGACCATGGAGTATCTCGATCTCTACACCAGCATCATGAGCTAATTGTAGTTCCGGCGCTGTTACGTACGTTTCACCTTCAAGTGGATAGTAGATCCCTCGAAGTGAAGTGCGGCAAGGCAAAAGTCCAAAATTTTCCTTGTCATCATGCTTGAAGCGAACATAAGCAAAGCCCATCTTATGACCGAGATAATCTTCAATATCCTTAGACTCAAACGAATTCAAATAGTCTGCTTCGAGAATATCGACGAGAGCCGTGGTGTAAGCACCGGAAAGGTCGAAATCGTTGTAATCACCGACCTCCGTGGGGCCAAAGTACGCGCCAAAATTAGCGCCACCATAAAATGCGGACACAGCTAGTGCGTCGGTATACTCACGGCTCACCGTCTTAGCCAGTTCAACGGAATTGCGAATAGAATTACTCTTAGCATGGTAGTACTGACTCTTGCGTTTTTCGTATCCTAAGAACTGATGCATCTCAGCCGCACCACCGCATGAATCACGAAACAACGACACACCGAGATTGCCTAATGTCGAAGGCAGGCTATTCAGCTCCAGACCGATATCTTCACGAAGGTCAACCAACGCGAACTTTTGCATCCGCAAGCCGTATTCCAAAGCAATATCAGCATCACGAATAGCATATCGATTGAACAAGCTAGTATCCTTACAGTACAGGTCGTCCATTCGCTCTATCATGTTGTCTGGTAGCGTCATCTTGGGGAAACCGACCAACTCTCCGATCTCGTCGAGCGATGCCTTACTACTCAGCAACATGGTATCTACGAAGCGCACTTTGGTTTCGAAAGCATTGTTCGATGCAGAGTAGAACTTGGTATTTTCTATTCTGTACTTACTGCGACCGATTGAGTCCAGATCGATACCGTAAGCACCACGACCAGATGTGACAGTACCTTGAACCGTTGTCAGTGCGTTCTTATGGTTCTTGTTATTTTTACCAATGTTCCAAAACTCTTCGAAAGAAGCGATATCGGCACGTAAGAAGTGGGCGTAGATAAAGGTATGCTCAGGCCATTCATCGATGAAACCGCGAGCTTTAGCTTTTATAAGCAACTCTTGGATGAATTTGTCAAAGCTGTCCTTATAACCTTTCTTGGTAAGCTGCTTACGCTTATCCATTTCATCTTCTTTCGACAGACCTTGATCACGACACTGCTTAATCAGTTTCGCCATGTCGGTATGTTTCACGCCGCTAAACGACTTATCACCAATGCGAACACTGTAGGAGTAGCAAAGAATATCGTTCTTCTCCGTCTCATTGTTAAAGACCCACTCAGAGTCTATCGATATGTGGATGGCTTTACCCTTGCCACGCATTGCCTCCCACGGAGCAGATTTAACCCCCTCTAAGTATTGATTAATACGTTCATCGATTTCCTTTTTGGCTTCCTCACGCCCTCGTAGTTCGGCTTCGAACTTGCTAACTTGATCATCCAAAAGCAATGACTTTGTATCGAAGAACGTGGATTGAAAGAAGTCTTCTAACTCACGCTCGGTTTCTCGCATCAATTGATAGGCTGTTTTTGGGACTGTTTCTAACGTTTTCATCTTTATTTACCCATTCGTTAAGAATAAAAAAGACGAAGTACATCCATTACCGGACATACTTCGTCGGTTATCGGATATAGAAAGATTGGTAATAAAGAGGTGCTCGGAGATGAGACTAGTTTAGGAAATTTCGCGCCCGAAGGACTGATGCTCTGATGAGACTAATGCACGTAGGCAGTGGCTTGCTAGACCGTATTACAGCGATGTTATCCTTACTTAAACTTTGCTGTGCGAGCCCATGACTTAACAAACTTGATTAGTTGCAAATAGCCAATGCTATCGACACCTTTCTTTTCAACGTTGTTATTCATACAGGTACGAACATATTTCATTAAATACGCAGATTGCTGCATTGTTCCGTGTTCATCTTCGTAACTCTCAATACAGTGAGCGAGTAGTCCTCCCATTGTTCTGCGGTTACCCTGCGGACAATCTTGACCACATTTTTTGATCATTTCGATTAAGTCTTTCAGTTTTAGAGTGTTCATATCATTTACCTTCGTACGATTAGTGAGTGGATAGGATTTTAGTTAGATCAGGTTGTACAAACTTACCAGCTTCATAAGAAACCAGCGCATCATGTAACGCTTCAGCGACCTTCTCACGGGCTTCTAATTGGGAGATAGGCAGGAAGCTCAATATCGCATCACCCTCACCACGAATCAGAATGCCTTTATGATCTTGACCATTACAGGTCTCGACCGCCTCGATAGTAGAACAACGAACGTGATTACCTTTGCCTAGGTTGATAAAGCTATCTGAGTTGATCACCTCATCAGTACAAGCATCAGCATCGGCAACAGTTCTACCCTCTTTATCTGAAAGCTTTGCGTAGGAAACTTGTCGTCCTTTACCTTCGAGAAAAATAATTAAGTCTTCTAATCGAATAATTGAGGCAATTAGTTTCATAGCTAGTGTGTTGCCATCTAGTGTCTGGATGAAACCTTTTCTCTTTGTTTTACGTGTCATTTTTCAGACCCTCCGTTGTTTAAAGAAAGCACATATTAATCTTTCAAAGAATATAATCAACACCCAAACCAAACTCAAGTCATTGATTTTAAACGAATCAAACTAAAGGTAATGACTAAAAAACCAAAATAGTGAATAGCTGCATTTTAATAACGACGGGTTGCGCCTTCTTCTTGCCGTAAAAGTTCTTCGAACAAAAAACATACGAAATAGTTCTGAATGCATAAACAAGATGTCATTCGTTAAAATAATTTCTCTTTCTTGTCTGATCGAACAAATATCGAACAGCAAACATCTTCTTATAGACTGGATATGTCTGAACAACGTAAAGCTGTGCTACTTAGAAGCAACAAAACCAAACCCTGTTACACTAAATTTCAAACATTGTTTTTAGTGCAATGGGACAGTGCTGAATTTAGAACAGAATGAGCACAGCAATGACAAAGTGAATCATCGTGACTAGATAAAGAAACGAACATCAGCAACACTTCTACATTGCTAACACTGGTTGTGAAATTTATCTCTAATGTCAGCTAAACCTACATATCGAAGCCTTGGACAATAAGCCTCCGGAATCATCAACGTAAGAAAAAAGAAGTAGGGTTATCACCCCACTTCTTCAATAGTTAAAGAACGTCTAGCTCATCCAGAACACCACCGATTAACGCCGCACTAACAAATCCGATCGCTCCACCCAGGACAATTCCTGGAGCCCCAAACCTAGCTCCCAGAGCCGTCCCGTACTGTGCTCCCTTCAATCCGGTTGAAACACTAGGTTTAAACCATCGTTGTTGAGGCATGACTCGGTCATATGCTTTCATTATGATTCTCCTTTCCTATAGATATGAAAAAGGGTCATGCTCGATAAAGAACATGACCCTCTAGATTTTTATCAATACAGTTTTAGTGAGAGTGACCGCACACCTGACAGCTACCATCATCATAAGCACGCTCACCACATGCAGGACAGGTTGTAACTAATGTTGTTATTGATTTAATCGCCATGTAAAGGCTCCTTCTTGTTGATTCGAGTTATAGGGTGTTGCGGAGCTCATTGATACCTCAGCCTAGAGAGTTCCAATTTCGAAACTGGGATATCGTGAGCCAAGCTCCGCAACAAAACTTATTGTGCCTTACCTTTCGGGGTGTCTGAGGCGCATTGAGTTACATCAGTAACATGACCATTCATTGTTCCGCAGACATCGGCTTTCCATTGCACGATGACACCGTAAGACGCTGTATTCTGAATGCCTGCTTTACCATTCCATTGTGACTCTAGTAGCTCTTTCATTTGTGATATATCGCCCGGATTACCACCGAACGTGCCACCTGCGAATACCGAAGAGGCGAATAGCGAAGTTAGACCTAGCAGGATGATTGATTTTTTCATTGTTGTTTTTCCTTAAATACGTAATGACGCCATCGATAAAGACGGCGTTAACGTGATTGATGATTAGTTTAGAAGGGGTGAACGACAGGGTGTGTCGCTCAGATATAGAAATATTGAAATGATTGATGAATGCCTTGTAAGGCATACCTTGAGATAACCAATGAAAGCTATAGCAATATCAGTAACCTTATGAAAATCAGCTAGAAATAATCAGGTTCTTTCCGACCACGACATCACCTGACGAGTGACCTATCTACAATGCGTAGAATGAAAGAGCATGACAAACTAGCGAAAAGACTTGGCATCATCCTGACCCGTTTGAATACAGGTGAGAAGTTGCATCTGGACGATTTAAGTCGTGAATTTGGAGTAGCGAGAAGGACGTTAAATCGTGACTTCAATGAACGGTTAAACTACCTACCGATTCAGCGTGATGGTGCTTGTTACTCGTTAGACCCCAAGTTCCTAGGCAGACAGACTAATAATGAGCTATCTCTCCTACTGTTAAACATGGGATTCGATACGTTGTTTTCGGGTAAGCACTATCTAAGCAATGGCGTATTGAACAACAAAACCACACCACCCTTTCTCTTCAAGAACCCACAAGTCGAGGACATCAGTGAATGTGCTTCAGTGTTCGAGAAACTTATCGAATCGATACAACGACGAAACGTGATTAGCTTTAGCCATGAAGGGAAAACCTATGATGAGTTCCACAGCTACAAACTGTTGAATGAACGCGGATTGTGGTTCATTGTCGGGACGCACAGAAACCGTCTAGAGTCTCTCAGAGTGGCTAAGATTCGTAAGTTAGTGCGTTACGAGGGCAAATATTCTCCTGACCCTAGCGTTGATCAGAAGCTAACTGGTTGTGAATATGAAGAACCTTTACTCAACCCCATTGAAGTTCTTATACAGATGAGCGCTAAAGGCGTAGAAGTCTTCTTAAATGAAGGTAACGCTGATGACTTCCAAGTATTGAAAGAGCTGGATTCAGGGGATGTGTTCATTAGTCACCAAACCAAGAACATTCCAGAATTAATACGCAAACTTAAAACGTGGCTACCTCATGCAGAGGTACTCTCGCCTGATTGGATAGGTTACTTGTTGAAGCAAGAGCTTCAAGCGTATTTAGATTCGACCAAATAGAAGGCACTGAGCTGATTGAAGTACGTCGTTGGGCTTGTTGATGGTTCGTTGAGATGAAATGCAGCCACCAAGACATAATGTTGTTTATGTTCTCTGTTGTAGTCACTCCATGTCATAAAGAAACCACTATGCAGCGGTTTTTAAGCTTTCGATGCTAGATATAGGAACTGGGGTATTTTACGAAACTTCGAACCAATACCAGCTAAGGGAAGACTCAAAACGATGCTGTTTTTCAGCGAACGTAACTAAACAGAATAATAACCTGCCACCTGGCTGGGTACTATTAATGACTTATCTGTCAGTAACCTCATAGCTGAGGCACCGATAAGATCTCACCAAATCATTATCCGCTAGATAAAACTTTTCAAATTAGCACCACCAAATTCACTCCCATTGCCACCGACGCAATGGGAGTTTCCATCAGTACATAAACGTTCCAACACGGTGCAACGGATGTACAATCCTTGAGTTAGGTTTATCAATTAAGTGCTAATACCCCATCACACATTCACCCACATGAACTGATGAGCAGGACAAAACCACAGAGCATTTCCCCTTTACTAGCTCCGGTCAAGTTCCTGTTCATCACAACACTAATACGCGCTATGCATCTTCCGCCATTACCTTAATTTCATCGAAGCAGTCCATTGATAGATACGACAGAAAATTACTCTCCCACATCGAATAGAACTCAGCGACACTGGCTTCAGTAATGGGAACCTCACCCATGTAACGGATGTAAGCTACACCATGACCAAAATCAAAGTCGATTTCTTTCTCAAGCTCTGGCATCAATCCACAGTAGCTAAAATCAGTGATGTAATCGAAAATCCATTGGTCATTAAGCCTAGTGATACGGATCTCGACAGGGTGATACCCACCACCCTCAATCGAGTAAGTGCTATTTCTAACGTTTATAGTTATAGCTTGAGTTGAGGACGACACCTTCCCAGACTCTTTGCAAACTCGGTTCAAAGCATCTTGAAGGTCAACGCTAATAGGCAGCACGAATCGCTCAACATCAAATTGAAGAGTTAAGTTCATAATAAATTCTCGTTGTAATAATTAAGTAAACCGCCTCAGGACGAGGCTAGGTATGAAAGATTAGTCAGGGTTAGAGGCTAGTGCTCGAAGCTCAGTCTTCACCACTTCATAGCGCTCAGACACCTGATGCAAGAACACATTATCGGGTACAGGATCGAGGATAGAGATAGTTCGCAGGATAGCCGCTAAAAACCCACACGAATTACTACTACCTCCCGATATCACAGGTTTCAGCGCTGCTGACTTGAGGGTTTTACCTCTTTGGTCATCAAGTAGCGTAAAGATAGCTTCAAGACGGACCCAACTGTTCGAAAACAATCCTGACGACGAGTTTTTAGAAACACGTATATAGAACTCCTGATCATCCTCTTTATAGGCAATTTGGTACTCAAGGAAGCTCTCAGATTTAGGACTAAGCTTTGGACTCTGCCCTTCTTTAACAATGGTGAATAGATCAACTTCGTTCTCAGTTACAGGTTCTTGGCTCATACAAATTCCCCCCCCCCTTATTCAGCCAGTTCAATTAATGTTTTAATCGCTTGAGTAGTGTTACTCGTAGAACCCACCACAAAACTTCCACTGCCATCGTCAGCATGGACACAGCACGCAAAGACATAGGGTTCAGTCTCGTCTGGTAGCAAAATGACAAACTCAGGGTTTTCTAACGCATATGACAGAATGACTTCCGTATCTTCATCAACGTCAACTAAGTCTTGATCGGTATCATTTCGCTCAATCAAAATCAGACAGGTGGAAACTTCCTCCCAAAATTTCTCAGCCTCATCACGGTCACCAGACCAAGGAAGCAATAGTTGTTGCATCAATTGCTCTTTAATCGGTAAGGGCAACTCCAACCGTTCAGCATCAGTAAGGCTTTTCACAACTTTCATTGAATTTCTCCATCTAAATTCCAGATACGAAAAAGCCCCTGAATAGAGCTAACTATTCAGGGGCTATCGTTAATAGAATATATAGGTCAAACTACTTTAGCTTCGGGTAACACTAGATTCTCACTTGCTCTCTCGACCATATCAGACAAGGCATTCGCTCCACGTTCTAATGCTGTTTTATCAAAATGTCGGTAAATTAAGGTACTCGACATAGCTGAATGGTTTAAAACACGCTGAACCGACGTAACATCCATCCCAGAGTTCAGTAGATTACTCGCTACCGAATGCCTCGCAGTGTGGAAAACAACACCTTCAGGATCGATACCAGCGCGATCCAGTATCAACTTCAACGCTTTACGTGGCGGTGATATATGCGTCCCTTCTCGACAACCGGGAAACACATGTGGATTCCCCGGTTGCTTTAAGTCCTGAAGCTCAGAAAGTAACTCCAACATCAGTGGCGATAAATAGACTAAATGGGGTTTCTTATTTTTGGTCGTTTTGATGAAAAGTGTACGATTATCAAAATCAACGTCATCCCACTTCCTCTCAATCAGCTCAGATATTCGACAACCTGTTAACCACAACAGCGCAATCAGGTTCCCTTTCACTTTACAGTAATAAGTTCGAGCGACCTTTATCAGTAAAGCAGTTTCCTCAATATTTAAGAATCGCTCACGGGCACCATTCTCCGGCAGTAAGCTAACCTTAGTTGCATGATTAGGTAGATCAAAAACCTTAGATGATAGTGAGCAAAATCCCTTAACAAGTGCAATAACCCTGTTATTCGTGGCTACAGAATACGGTTTACCATTATAGGTTTCAGTGGCGAGGTGGGATTGAAGCTTCATTATGGCATGAGCCGAAAGTCTATCCATTGGGATTTTGTAGATGGGCTTACATCGCAAGAACCGTGTTTCATCGTCTCTCCATGACTTCTTTCGGGTTTTCGCCCACGGTAAATAGGTTTCGTGGAAGAAGGTGAAAACATCAGGCATCACAACAGCAGAGCGAGAATCCCGTTCAATCTTTGGATCAATACCATCAGCGATTTGTACTTTTAGCTTTCGTGCTTTGGTTCTGGCATCGTTTACATCCAAATCTGGCCAGCGTCCTAGAGCTATACTCGTTTTCTTCCTAGTGACTGGGCTGACATAACGTAAAAGGTACCGTTTGTTTCCCGTCCTACCGACGAGAACCTTTAGACCAATGGTCTGTTCATCAGACCATTCAATATCATTTGCTTTACTTGTCGATGGAGGGGCTGAAAGCGCTTTGATAGCAGACGGGGTGAGGTTAATAGTTCGGTTGGTCACATGAAGACTCCTATGGGTTAACATTAGAATCTTCATATATGTCAGTAAGATAAGTTATTCCAATCAACACCCCTCTCAATACGGACGACTAAAAAGGCAAGTACTCTTAATATGCTTAGTTTGATAATCGAGTTCGGGGAAAAGTGTCGCTTCATAGATACCGCAGTACTTCAATTCATGCATAATGGACTGCTTGTAAGCTTTAGGAACTATAAAAGACCTCGAATGACGATCAAAGAAGTCATTCGTATTTACATAAGACGTCCCAAACATCACTTTCCCTGTATGACAGGTAAAGCAACCTTGTTGAGTTATTAATCGTCGGTTAATTCTCTTAGGGGTGTACATAAAGCCAGCATGCACCACTGTATCAGTACAACCGTAATGTATGTCAACGCCGATTGGGAAAACTCTACGATCTGTAGGAAACTCACCTACCATATAATCTCTTAGCGATTTACCATTAATAAAGATCTGATCAAGTACGAGTTCTTTACCTCGGCTATCCATGCCTTCAATTAATGAAAGAAAGAAATGGTCAAAATCATCCGCATCATTATAAGC
>NZ_WXWT01000346.1:2882-10397 GCF_009904725.1 Vibrio sp. V43_P6S15P86 | reverse complement strand
CATTAAATCATCACCCCTACATACAACTCATTATCAACCCCAGACAAAATTTGTCTGGGGTTTTTTATTGTAGTTTTTCAAAATTGTTATACTATAACAATTCGTCAGCGCGGGGAGTTGTTCTCTTTGGCTGTCTTTAGGGGATAACTGCTCTCAATTGTGATCTCTATATTGAAAAATGCGGTATCAATCCCCATAGTTGAAGAGCAATGAGTGAATCCCATGAATGCAATAACGAAAACGCATCAAGCGCATCAAGCAATAAATCGAGTGAGTATAGATATGGCGGAAGTACGTGCCAGAGTAGATTTTAAAGTCGGGGCTAAAAGTAATATCGATGCTGAAATCCTGTCTTTTCGTGGCCTGAAGACAGATAAAGAGCATGTGGCAGTTATCTTTAGGCAAGCGGATCAAACGCAAGAAACGCCTTTGGTGCGTATGCATTCAGAATGTCTTACTGGTGATGTTTTTCACTCATCCCGTTGTGATTGCGGCGAGCAATTAGAAGAAACCATTCAACGCATGGGCGAATCTGGCGGTATTATTTTGTACCTACGTCAGGAAGGTCGTGGTATTGGTCTATACAACAAAATTGATGCGTACCGTTTGCAAAGCCAAGGTATGAACACCTATGAAGCAAACAACCATTTGGGTTTTGATGATGACCTTCGTGATTTCACTGAAGCAGCGCAAATGCTCGAAGCATTAGGTGTAAGTAAAATTCGCCTTGTGACCAACAACCCTAAGAAATTTTTTTTGGTTGTCAATACCTCTGCACATATTAAAGATGGTAATGAAAGCTACCTAAAAGCAAAAGTTTCTCATGGGAAGCACAATCTAAAATTCTGATTTTATTTATTAAATTATCAGTTTTTCATGTTAAAAGCCTCACAATGATGAGGCTTTTTTTGTATCTAGAGTTGAAAATAAATTGTAAATTTGTATTATCTCGTGACTAATAGTGCAAATAAGAATAATTAGCACTACGAATAAAACGAATAAATTGCTCAACAAGGATGCTTCAGATGAATGCAAAAACAGTTTTAGTCCAATCTATTGCTGCATCACTTCTCATTGCCAGTGGTTCTACCATTGCTGCCCAAGTAACGAAACAACAAGTCGTTGAACATTATGCAGACGTTGCACATGCAGTCTTTTCTGACGCTGTGACAACGGCGAAAACGCTCGACGTAAAAATCGACGAATTCCTAAAATCGCCATCAGCGGATAAGCTTGAAGAAGTAAAACAAGCGTGGCTAGACTCTCGCGTTCCGTACCAACAATCTGAAGTATTCCGTTTTGGTAACGCGATTGTTGATGACTGGGAAGGGCAGTTAAATGCATGGCCACTTGATGAAGGCCTAATTGACTACGTAGCGACAGATTACCAATATGAACTCGGTAACGAAGGCGCTGCTGCAAACATCATCGCAAACACCAGTCTACAGATTGGTGCTTCTAAACTAGACGTTTCAAACATTACTCCAGAATTGCTAGCGGATCTCAACGAAGTAGGTGGCTCTGAAGCAAACGTGGCCTCTGGTTACCATGCGATTGAATTCTTACTTTGGGGTCAAGACCTAAACGGCACAAACGCAGGCGCAGGTCAGCGCGCTTACACGGACTTCGTTGTCGGTTCTGAGTGTACGAATGGTCATTGTGACCGTCGTGGTGAGTACCTAAAAGCGGCAGCCGATCTACTGGTTCAAGACCTTGAATGGATGGAAAAACAGTGGTCTGCGGAAGTGAAAGGCAACTACCGTGAAACGCTTCTTAATGATTCTGCGGATAATGGCCTACGTAAAATGTTGTTCGGTATGGGTTCATTGTCTTTGGGTGAGCTTGCTGGTGAGCGCATGAAGGTGGCGTTGGAAGCAAACTCGACAGAAGATGAGCACGATTGTTTCTCAGACAATACGCACAACTCTCATTACTACAACGAGCAGGGCATCTATAACGTTTACACAGGTCTTTACAAGCGTGAAAACGGCACATTGCTTTCTGGTCCGAGTATTGCTGACCTAGTGGCTCAAAAAGACAAACAAGCAGCTAAAGAGATCCAGAAGCAGTTTGATGTTACGCGTAATCAAGTTGGTAAATTGGTTACGTCTGCGGAGAAGAACAACCAACACTTCGACCAGTTAATTGCAGCGGGTAATGCACAAGGCAACACGTTAGTGAATGACACCATCATGTCATTGGTTGCTCAAACCGGTTCAATTGAACGTGCTGCGGGTATCATTGGCATTGATAGCCTAAGCCCTGATACTGCTGACCACGAGTTTTAATCAAAGTACAAAAATAATTGAAAGGGCTCAAACGAGCCCTTTACCGTTTTAACTCGCTGTTATCCCACCCCTCTTGTTGTGTTTTAGAGCAATGATATGAAGCCTTACTTAATTTCGGCCTTGGCCGTGATCTTTTCTTCTACTGCTATCGCGTATGATGTGAAATCTGGTGGACAAACGAGCGTCAAAAAAGAAGGCGCCAACGCGTATTCTCTTCCTGCCGCGAACCTTCCTATGAGTAAACGTCTTGATTTTAGCGTGGGCAATAGTTTTTTCCGCAACCCTTGGGTACAAGCGCCAGCGTCTACCGATGCCAGAGATGGTTTGGGACCTCTTTTCAATACAAATGGTTGTCAAAACTGCCACATCAAAGATGGTCGTGGTCATCCTCCAGAGCAAAATGATTTGCATGCGGTGTCCATGTTAGTGCGTTTGAGCATCCCTGCGATGACGTCAGAACAAAAAACAGCGTACATCAGAGACGGCGTTATACCTGAGCCGACTTATGGCGGCCAGCTCCAAGACTTTGCCCTGCAAGATCAAACGCCAGAAGGAAAAATCGAAATCACGTACACCGATGTGCCAGTGAAGTTTAAAGACGGCACGACGGTGACACTAAGAAAACCTCATTTGAATATTACCGATCTAGGTTACGGCGATATGCACCCTGATACGGAATTTTCAGCGCGTGTTGCACCGCCAATGATCGGCCTTGGTTTGTTAGAGAGTATTCCTGACGAAACGCTACTGGCTTGGGTTGATGAACAAGATGCCAACAAAGATGGCATCTCAGGCAAAGTAAACAAGGTTTGGGAGATTGAGAAGGACGACTTCTCGATTGGTCGTTTTGGCTGGAAAGCCGGACAACCGACGTTAATGCAGCAAAATGCAGCAGCATTCAATGGTGATGTGGGGCTGACGAGCCATTTATTCCCCAATGAAAACTGTACCTCGAAACAAAGTATTTGTGACGACATGCCAAATGGCGGTAAACCAGAAGTGAGTGAAAATATTCTCGACTTCGTTGAGTTTTACAGCCAGCACTTAGCCGTACCTATTCGCCGAAATATGAACGATCCTAGCGTGAAACTCGGTCAGAAAATCTTTGCTGCATCTGGCTGTGAAAGCTGCCATAAGACCAGTGTCAAAACGGCGAAGCGACCAGAGTTACCAGCGCTTTCTGAGCAGCTTATCCATCCATATACAGACATGCTTCTGCATGACATGGGTGAAGGTTTAGCCGATAACCGTCCTGAGTACTTAGCAAACGGCCGTGAATGGCGAACGGCACCCCTATGGGGCATTGGTTATACCGAAGAAGTAAACGGGCATACTTACTTCTTACATGATGGCCGCGCCCGTAACCTGATGGAAGCGGTGTTGTGGCACGGCGGCGAAGCGGAAACGGCCAAACAAAACGTGCTAGCACTGAACAAAAAAGAACGTGATGCATTGATTGCGTTTCTGAATTCTCTATAAGGAAGCAACCATGAAAAAAACACTGTTAGTGAGTGCGGTTGCCGCAACGTTAAGTTTGGTTGGTTGCCAATCGACAGTCGGTTCAAGCTCTGCCAAGCCTGAGAGTACAAGTCATATTTCTCAAGCGGTCTATGAAGTTGAGTTTCAATCTGCGCAGACATTTTTAGCGCAAACCACAGAACTAGAACAAAGCTTCGCGGATTACTGCACATCAGAGACGAAAGATGATGCTCAAGTAAAACAGCAATGGCACCAAACTATGCTGACGTGGATGGCATTACAAGGTCAAGAGCGTGGCCCTGCTACGGCGTTGGAGCAAAGTTGGAATGTCCAGTTTTGGCCAGATAAAAAGAACACCACTGGCCGAAAAATGTCTGTGCTGACGAAATCTGACCAAGTTTGGAGTGCGGAAAAGATCTCCACGCAAAGTGTCACTGTGCAAGGTTTAGGTGCGCTCGAATGGCTGCTTTACGATAAAGCGTCGACCTTATCTAGCAACAGCAATACCTGTACGACAGGTGTTGCAATTGCTGAAAACCTAGAAAACAAAGCGCAGATCATCGCAGACTCTTGGGCACAAAATCCTTGGAAGTCGTTAGAGATGACGGAATGGAAATCTGAGTACATTTCGCTGCTCTCTAATCAGCTTGACTACAGCATGAAGAAGTTGAGTCGTCCATTAGCGAAGATTGGTAAGCCTCGCCCGTATTTTTCAGAATCGTGGCGTTCAGAGACCTCACTTTCAAACTTAAAAGCCAACCTTCAAGGGATGGAAGCGTTGTACTTTGCTAACGGAAATGGCCTAGATGCGCTACTAAGAGAGCAAGGCCATGCAGATCTCGCTGACCGTGTTGTTCACCAGTTTGAAATGGCGTTGGAAACATGGCCTGAAGATAAGAGTTTGTTCACGGCTTTACAAAGTAAAGAAGGCTACCGCATGGTACTCGCTCAATACAACAAGCTAGAACAATTGAAGTACTTGATTCACGAAGAAGTGGCGATTGAGCTTGGCGTGGTTATAGGATTTAATGCAACCGATGGTGACTGATCAAACCCGCCGAACCTTACTGAAAGCCGCTCTATTCGGGGCGGCTACACCTATGATGCCATTTGGTTGTGCTTCAACAAGCTCACGTGAGCCTGCGTTGATCGGCTGCTCTATCATTGGCCGAGATAAATATGCAGCGGTGGTGGCGGATGAGCATGGTATGCCGCTATCTTCATTGCCGATTCCTGAACGTGGTCACGGTGTGGCAACAAACCCACAAGGCCACGCCGTAGTTTTTGGTCGTCGACCAGGTACTTTCTTCATGGTGTTTGATTATCGCTCAGAGCAGATGATCAAACTGCAGCTAGCAAAGCCAAATCGCCATTTCTATGGTCATGGTGTTTACTCCCATGACGGTATGTTGCTATTTGCTACAGAAGGGGAAAGGGGCACAAGCCGTGGGATCATCGGTGTTTATGATGTGCAAAAGCAATATCAAAAGATCGATGAGTTAACAGGTTTTGGCCTCGGCCCTCATGAAGTGATCATGATGCCTGATGGCGCATTAGCGATTGGCGTCGGTGGCGTACACACCAACGGCCGTGAACCGCTCAATCTAGATAGCATGAGACCAAGCCTGAGTTACCTTTCACAAGAAGGTGAGCTGTTGGATCAAGTCTCTTTACCAGATCATAAGTTGAGCATCCGTCATTTAGCGCATGATGGTGCAGAGACGGTACTGTGTGGTCAACAATATCGTGGAGAGCCGGATGAATACCCAGCTTTACTTGCGATGCACATTCGTGGAGGTGTGATGCAATCTTTGCATGCGGAACCCGAAGAGTGGGCGAGATTTAATCACTATGTCGCGAGTATCGCGGCGACGGATGAATGGATCCTTGCGACTTCTCCTCCGGGCAGTTGTTATGGGATATGGTCCAAAGCTACAGGGAAGTTGGTTGAGTTAAGTGCTTTGCCAGATGCATCGGGAGTGGTGACATATGGAAAGGAATTCAGGGTCAGCTCTGGTGCTGGCAAAGTGATTGAGCAAAGGCCAACGACACATAAAAGCGCTTCTTTTAGTGGTGTTCAATGGGATAACCATTGGTCAAAGATTGTTTGAACCCAAGTAGATAAAGAAACTTGATGTTAATTTCGACATCAGATTCTTAATTTTAAACCTGCAAGCTGTGAGATATTTGCCATACTTTTCATTATGGCAAGTAGCGCAAGGATCGTTTCAGTGTTTGCTAGGGTTTTAATCATGACGGCACTTATGGTGCCGTTTTGCAGCTTTTCTACCGTCGTTTCTCTCGAAGCTTCTGCACAAACAGAGCAAGAGGGAGCGGCACAAAAGCTGTCTGTCGAAAAAATGATCCATTATCCAGAGGTGATTGACCAGCTTTATCAAAGTACCAATTACCGTTTGAACTGGGAAAATGAAAGCGATATTGAGCAGTTTCTTTTTCAAGTAAACCTGGTTGCTCTTGCTGGCGTCACGGACGAATTCGAGAATCAACTCCATCGTATAAACCAAGTTCGATGGCAGGGAGATAACCTCGACTTTGATTTGGTGATGACAGATTCACTGTTGATGTATCTCAGTTATCTCGAGCAGCTCCCTGAAGAAGGTATCAACTGGTTATTTGCTAACAAAGCCCACGTGATTTTACCTGCTCCTAGCATCGATACTTTGTCCGTACTGAGTAACGAAATTACAGTTGGCAAACTTGGTCAATTCTTAGCAAGCCTTCGCTCTCCTTTACAAACGGACGAAGCTTTTTATTCCGCTTACTCCTCTTTATCCGAGCACGCTCAGTATCAATACCCAATCTATGAACAAACGGGCCTTGCCCGTGTCGGTGACCAATTAGAAAATAAACCGCTTCTGATTGAGCGTATGGAAGTGGTCGGTGTGGATGTATCGTATTTAGATATCACGACCCAACAGTATGATGAAGAATTAGAGTTAGCGGTGAAAGAGTTTCAGCGTATTCATGGCTTGAAAGAGGATGGGGTGATTGGCCCGAATACCATTCGATGGATCAACTTTTCTCCTCAAGAACGATTGCATCTATTGGCGCTGAACTCAGAACGTTCAAGGATTTGGTCCAAAGACAGAGATAATGTTGTCTTTGTAAATGTACCTGGATACGAAGTGACGTATTGGCACGATGGTCAACCGTTGTTCGAGTCTAAAGTTGTGGTTGGTAGAGCCTCAAGAAAAACACCAATCATGTCGGGAACTCTTGACTCCGTCATTCTCAACCCCACATGGAATGTGCCATGGACCATAATGGTGAAAGACATCATTCCTAAAGTGAAACGTAATCCGATGTATTTGATTAACCACAACATTCAAATCATCCGGTCTTGGACGTCAAACGAAATTATTGACCCTACAACCATCAATTGGGCGACGGTGAATCCGAGAGCATTTCCTTATCGTATGCGACAGGCATCGGGCTTACACAATGCATTGGGATTGTATAAGTTTAATATGCCAAACCCCCAAGCTATCTATTTGCATGATACGCCAAGTAAAAACTTGTTCGAACGAGATAGACGCGCATTCAGTTCCGGGTGTGTCCGCGTTGAACATGCAGACCAACTGGCGGAGCTCTTATTCAAAACTCAGGGACTAGAAGAGCGCTTAGCGAAAAAACGGGAAAGTACGCGTCGCTCTAACACGTCGGTTCCTTTAGGAGAACGCATCCAAGTGCACATTATTTATCAAACCGCATGGTTAGAAGAAGGAAC
>NZ_WXWT01000346.1:0-2837 GCF_009904725.1 Vibrio sp. V43_P6S15P86 | reverse complement strand
TACAAAACTAAGAATCTTCTGTTTGTTCAATAATTAAGCGTTAATCGCCACGTCTTAAAATTAGGGTGGAGCGATTTATGCATTTGACGTGACAAATGTGTTTGGGTAATGTCCGCGACTTGTTTAGTTGTTGAGCATTGTTTTTTGAAATGGTAAGTCGTAATTTTTCCCGCCGAGATTTCCTTAAAATGACCGCTGGTGGCGTAGTATTGGCATCTGCCTTGCCATCGATTTCATGGGCTTCATTCCCTGACGAGCCACGTGAGTTGGCGATGAACAACCTTAATACTGGAGAGCTCCTCGAAACATGCTATTTCGATGGTAGACGCTATCTTGATGATGAACTAAAAAAGCTGAATGAGTTTTGTCGTGATCACCGTCGAAACGAAGTTCATCCGATGGATCGACGCTTGTTCGATCAAATCAGTCAGATTCAAAAGCTGATCGGTACAGATGCAGAAGTCATTGTAATTTCTGGTTACCGTTCGCCTTTGACCAATGCGTCCCTGCGCAAAGGGGCTAGCGGAGTGGCGAAGAAAAGTCTTCACATGGAAGGTAAGGCCATAGACTTCCGTCTTGATGGAGTGAAATTGTCTATTGTGCGCGATGCAGCAATTAGCTTGAAAGCTGGTGGTGTTGGGTATTATCCAAGTAGTAACTTCGTCCATATCGATACAGGTGCTGTGCGTTCTTGGTAAGTCAATAGCAAGCCTCAGCAAGTCTTGAAGTCGCATGGGGTTAGTGTCATAGTTGCGCCAGTTTTAACGCAAATTTGTTTGGTAATAGGTTTTCTATGGCTCTGAAATACCAAGTTGTCCCAGTGACATCTTTTTCTCAAAACTGTTCTATCGTGTGGTGTGATGAAACGATGAAAGGCATCGTTATTGACCCAGGCGGTGACGAAAAGCAACTTGCTATGCTCATTAAAGAGCTTGGCATCGAGATCGTCAACTTGGTGCTAACCCATGGTCACCTAGATCATGTTGGCGGAACAGAGCCGCTGGCTGCAATGCTTGGTGGTACTGAGATCATTGGTCCTCATAAAGCGGATAATTTTTGGCTACAAGGTCTAGAAGGGCAAAGCCAAATGTTTGGTTTCCCATTGACTGAAGCTTTTGAACCGCATCAATGGTTAAATGAGGGTGACACTGTCACATTTGGTAATCAAGTATTAAAGGTATTCCACACACCAGGTCATACCCCTGGTCACGTTGTTCTTTATAGTGAAGAAGCGCGATTGGCGTTTGTGGGCGACGTATTGTTTAACGGTAGCATTGGCCGAACTGACTTCCCACAAGGTGATTTCAATACCTTGATTAGCTCTATCAAAGAGAAACTGTGGCCTTTAGGCAATGATGTCACGTTTGTCCCTGGTCACGGCCCTCAATCGACTTTCGGTCACGAACGTAAAACTAACCCGTTCGTTGCTGACGAGATGCCGCTTTACTAAAAGCGCGTGTAGTAAGCATTATTCTGGCTCGGCGGCAGCTAAGTATCGCCGAGTCAGTCCCACAAAATCCTCTGCTTCACGATCTAGGTCACTGGCTGATATAAACAGATCGTAGCCGTAAAATCCTCTTTGATATTTCATACGGTTGGCGAGCATCGCCAGCAAGCCTTTATACTCAACCCCGTTGCTGTTTATGTATGGCTTAGGATCAAGCACCATATCTTCAAACTTTTCTTCACACTGATTCTGCTTCGCACCTAAATAAAGTAGTGCGCGTTGGCTAAGGAGAATTTCTGTCGCTATACGAGGGCAGATCGAATCCAAATAAGGTGAGTAGTGTTTTAGACGAATACCAATCCAAGGTAGCGGCTGATGCCACCCTTCCTGCTGGTAGCTACAAATCCCTATTGACTCAATATTTCGCCATCGGACGACCCATCCGCCTTTAAAAAGATGTTGTTGGAAGTGAGAAGCTGTCAGCGTAAAAGTGACTTGGCTTTTTTTGATCATCAAGATGGCGAAACCAACAATTGCAGACATCAAAATGACCGACAACATGGCTTGCTTCCATCCCGGAGAAATGACAACCAAAAACAGGGTTATCAGTGCAACGAGCAACAAAAGTATTCTGTTGATAGGGGAGTCGGGTTTGAAATGTGAATTTGTTAGGTGCAGCGTTTCCATGCTTATAACCTCATCGAATACTTGATCAAAAATGCGTGGATGACTAAATGTGCATTGACTTGCATTTGAAATAAAAGAAACCTCTGTTTTTATACCCAGTATTCAATAAATCCGTTCATAAAATATCTGATTAAATAGTAGACGTTCTATGCTTTGAGCGCATTTTTCATCGCGTTTCGCCGCTAAAACCTACAAATTGCTTGTGAATTTTGGTATAAAACGCGCTTCAAATTTTCATCCCTGCTGAGATGCAGTGAACTGGAGAAATATTCAATGAGACTTGCTCATAAGCGTAAAGTGCAGATGAAACTGCAAAAACGCATTAAAGCGACAGTAGCAAACTTAGCTGCAGCACCTAAAGCAGTGAAGCCTGTTGCCGAAAAAGCAGTAGCACCTTCTGTTGCTGAAAAAGCTGTTGCGGAGAAAGTAGTAGCTGAGAAAAAAGTAGCTGCAGTGAAAACAGTTGATGTTGCCCTTACTCCTAAGCAACAACAAGTATTAGACATCGTTGTAGCAAATGCTGAAGGTATCAACCCTAAAGGCATTGGTCTAGCTGCAGGTCAAGAAGATACTAAAGCGGCATCATGGGCTACTGGCGCACTGAAGAAGCTTCTTGAAGAAAACCTAGTTCAAAAAGAGCAGTTAGCAGGTAACAAAGTTATCTACAAAGCAGTTTAATTACCGCTACCGTTCTAGCTTGAAT
>NZ_WXWT01000145.1:0-10454 GCF_009904725.1 Vibrio sp. V43_P6S15P86 | reverse complement strand
GAGTAAAATGCGTAACGTCCGACGTAACCATCGTCTGTATCGATCGCTGCTTGCGTTAAGTGTGATTGGTGCTTTATCTGCGTGTAATTCTTCTGGTGGTGGCGATACTAATAGCAGCACTCCGCTACCGGATACCAGTTATGCTTGCCAAGCCAATGTCATGGCGCAAAGTAACCAACTTCGTACTTATCAAATCATGGTCGAGAGTTTTGTGGATGGTGATGCAAGCATTGGTCACGGTACGGGCTATGGCACCAGTCATCATAATGGCGATTTGCAAGGGGTGATTGATTCACTTGATTACATCCAAGATTTAGGGATGAACGCGATTTGGTTGACGCCAGTTTTTGAGTCTGAAGCGATCGCAGGACAAGATCACTGGGCCGATCGTTTGGATGCCACGGGCTATTTTGCGACAGATTACTTTAAGATCGACCCAAAATTTGGTGATTTAGCGACCGCGAAAACTCTAGTCGAAGAAGCACACAAACGCGGTTTGTACGTATTTTTTGATGGCGTATTTGGTCATCACAAAGATGGCTTGATCAAACCCTCACCTTCCGGCTTGTTGCCTTCTGGCTCAAGCAATCCCGTTGATTACCCGGCCAGTCTCGATTTCTACAAAGAGGTGGCGACGTATTGGATCAAAGAACTGAAGATTGACGGCTGGCGTTTAGATCAAGCCTATCAAGTTCCGACAGACGCTTGGACACAACTTCGTAAAGCTGTCGATGAAGCCTCGCAAGGTGTCACGTACACCAATAGCAAAGGTGAACAAGTGAATCCGTTGGGTTACATGGTGGCAGAGATTTGGAAAGGGGAGTCTGAGATCGCGAATGAGGCGTATGGATCGAACAGCGATCCGGCACTGTGCTCTGCATTTGATTTTCCTATGCGCTATCGCATCGTTGAAACTTTGGCCGTGAATGAGAGTGGCGTGGGTGGTCGCGGTGTGGATTGGCTAGACAACGGTTACAGCACACACAACCAATATCCAACACATGCGCAGCCGAATTTGATGATCGGCAACCATGATTTAGTGCGCTTTGGTGACTTGTTACAGCGCGGAAACTTGGCGGATGTGAATGATGCAGAATATTGGTTACGCCATAAAGCCGCGTTTGCTTTCCAAGCGGCGTACACCGGGCCAATCACGTTGTACTACGGTGATGAAATCGGGGATCAAGTGGATGGTTTTGCCGCAAAAGAAGACAACAGTACCTGTGCCATTCAAGGTTTGTGCGATGATCACGTTGCGCGCAGCAGTGCGAAAATTGAAGGCGTGACGGCGACGCTTGATGCAAACCAAGCCGATCTCAAAGCTTATGTGACATCGCTGATGACAATGCGCGATGCGCATCCTGCACTTTATCAGGGGTCACGCACGAATTTAGTTGCGAGTAACGGCAGTTATGTGGACTTGAAACAATCTGGTACAGACAAAGTCTTGTTTGCGCTAAATACCTTAGAGAGCGCTAGAAGCGTCACTCTTACTCAGGAGAGTGTTGGTACTGGTGAGTTGGTGGATTTGCTCACGAATGAAAAAATTACTCCGAGCAATGGTCAATATCAGATTCTGATGTCGCCACTACAAGGACGATTCTTTGCGGTAAAACCTTAAGGAATTATCCAGAATTGATGCTCACCAGTTGAGCTGACCACAAGCTTTCTTATAAACAAGCCAAGTGTTGTTGCTGACCCCCATAGGCGCACACTTGGCTTTTTTCTGTCTGTTTTACTTTTCCCTTAATGGTTTTACGACGATGTAGCCAACAAGTTGCTTCGCTTTTTGTATTGGCGTTTGTTTTCAGCAGATGGATATTTGTGAGATAAGCTGCACATTAAAAAGTAAATTAACACTTGTGCAACGTAAAAATGTGACTGAAGGATTACTTATGCCTTACTAATATGTTTATCGTGTTTGGGATTTACATAACTAATGGAAAAGTATAATGAAATCCATAACGAAACCCCTCTGTCTTCTTGCTGTTATTAGCTCTCCGCTTGCATATAGCCAAATTCTCAATGGTGACTTTGAACAGTGGAATGGTAGTGCGCCTACGCAGTGGTCAGTGATTGACGCGGGCATCGCGGTGTCGCCAAGCAGCGAACAAATCAAATCGGGCGGCCTGGCTGCTCAAGTCGTCGTGAATACAGGTACCCAAAGCAACACTGACCTTTTGCAAACCATTAATGTGGAGCAAGGGAAAACCTATCCGTTTTCTGTCTCGGTTTATCACACCGAAGGAAATGTAAAAGCACGTCTGGTGGTTGATGGTTATCACAATTACTCAGATCCGCAGCAGGTAAACCAGTGGCAAGAGCTGGCGCATAACTATACTGCGAGTTCGAACAAGACCATCAATGTCGGGTTGCGTTTTTATGATGAGGCCGGTTTTGACGGCTCAGAAGTTGTCTACATCGATAATTTTCAACCGACCGAGACAAGTACACAACCTCCTGTAGAAAATTGTAGCGATCATGAAGTGGTTCTTACACTCACGACGGACAACTATGGCTCAGAAACTAGCTGGGAGTTGAAAAATAGCCAAGCGCAAGTGCTTTTCTCTGGTTAGGGGTATGAGTCGTCAACCACTATTGAAAAGACCATGTGTTTAGCCGATGGTAACTACCAATTTACGATTCAAGACAGCTATGGCGACGGCGTTTGCTGTGGCAATGGGTCGGGGTCTTACGCGTTGAAGGTGGGAGATAAGACTCTTGCTTCTGGCGCTGAATTCTCGAAAAGTGAAACCACCGATTTTACGTTAGGTGACTCAACCACGGCCCCACCAGTGGTTGATGGTTACTACCAAGCGGCGTCTGGCAAGACGGGCTACGCTCTAAAAACGGCGCTGTTTAACATCATCAACAATCACACTAGCCGAGGTTATTCTGCGGTGTGGACCTTGGTAAAAGATGCCGATATTGATCGTTATTACGAAAATGATGGATCTATTCTCGATATGTATTCTGAAAAGCCATCTGGTAGCGATACAGTAAGCTTTACTAAAGTCACAGACCAATGTGGCCAATACAAAACGGAAGGGGATTGCTACAACCGTGAACACTCGTTCCCGAAAAGCTGGTTTGGCGGTAAAGTTGAACCGATGAACTCAGACGGTCATCATTTGTTTGCAACCGACGGTTATGTAAACGCCAAACGTAGCAACTGGCCATTTGGTGAAGTGGGCACCGCGACCTACGTGTCTAGTAATGGTTCTAAACTTGGTCAAGCAAGTACTAGCCTAGGTTATTCCGGTACGGTGTTTGAGCCGATCGATGAGTTCAAAGGCGACTTTGCTCGTGCCTATTTCTACATAGCAACCCGCTATGAAAATGTTGTAGGTAACTGGGAAGGCAATTCAAGCAATGCGGATGCTGTCCTTGATGGTTCAAGTTCAACGGTTTTTGAACCTTGGATGTTAAACATGCTTAAGCGTTGGCACAAAAATGATCCCGTTAGTGAAAAAGAACAAAACCGCAATCAACAAGTGTTTGAGTTTCAGGGCAATCGCAATCCATTTATTGATCACCCTGAGTTTGTTGAACAGATTTGGGGAAACTAACACCTTCTTGATTTTGGTATCCACCATTTAGTGACGCCAACAAAACAAAGGGGAAGCGTGATGCTTCCCCTTTTTCATTACGGATGTTTTTAAATGAAACTAGTTTTTCGTTACCGTCACGATTGGCGCCGACTTGTCAGCCGCGTTGAAGTGGAAGTTGTAATTTCCTGCTTCTGCAATCGCAATTTTCAGGTTTGCACTACCGCCACCGACTTCCATCGTTAGCGCTTTACCAAGCTCAACACTGCCTTCGCCACCGAAGTTGGTGTCTGCTGCCCAGTCTGCACTTGCAATTTTCATCTCGTAGCTACCCGCCGCTAGGTCAATGTCTAGCGAGTAAACATCATTGGCGACGTAGCTGAACTTCGCTGCTGAATCTTGCGCCGGAGTGTCCCAACTTGTGATGGTGCCACGTAGGTAAAGTGCTGTTTCACCGAACGTTGGTGCATCTGCTGACTTCGTCACTGAAACGACAGGTTTTTCTACGCTTTCATCTTGAACATGTAACGCGTTCAGAGTGAAGTTGTACTTACCAGTTTCAGCGACAGACAACGTACAGTTCCCCGCAGAGCCTAAGTCTAGTGAGCCAGAAGCCAAATCCGCAGCATCACAACCGATGTTTGGATTTGCCCATCCTGCGTCCGCAAATTTGAACTCGTGTTCACCTGCTTCAAGAACGCCAGTTACAGAGTACATGCCGTTGCCAATAAAGGTCATCGCCCAGTCACTGCTATCTGACCACTCGTTCATGGTGCCTTTGACGTAAACCACGGTTTCGCCGTAAGGAGGAATGCTCGATACGTCTTTGTTATCCGTGTTTACTGGTAGGCCAGCACCTTGCGCGCCGTCTTGTGGCTGTACGAATACCGCTGTTGTCAGTGCAGGTACTGTGAATGTTTCATTGGCGAAGCTTGCACCTTTCACGATGTCATCCGCAGAGTTTTGTTGAACTTCATGCAGCTCGAAACCAGTTGCGCCAGCAACTTTGAAAGATTTCTCAGTTGATGTTGAGTTCACAACGGCCACGATCGCATCGTAGTTCGAATCCAAATCGGCACCTGCTGATGTGCCATCGTCGATAGACATCACAATCAAGCCTTCTACTTGGTCTTGGCCCACGTTGCGGAAATCAACGCGATTCATCACTTCTTGCGCGGTGTCTAAGCGGAACAGTTCGCTTGTACTGCGGATTTTTAGTAGCTCTAGGAATTGTTGCTTCGTCAGCTCGATGTCCGTTGAGTCTGGTTTCGCCGTGCTGTCACCGACGATGGTTTTGATCAACTCCCAGTTTGCACCGTCTTTGTCTTCACGTGGTAGACCAACGTTCCAGTTATTGTCGCTTCCATCGAAGAATACACGGTTGAACCAGTCACCAGAATCGTACGAGTCACGCTGCATGGATTTAGAGCGCAATAGCTCAGAACCCATGTGGATGAATGGAATGCCTTGACCAAGCATCACCGTTGATAGTGATACAGACTGCATTCGTGCTCGCTCAGCAGATGAAGTACCTGTCGCAATCTTGTAAGCGTTGTTGTCCCACAGCGTTTGGTTATCGTGCTTAGACACGTAGGAAATGTTCTCTGATGGCACTTTTGTGTAGCCTGCTGGAGCACCATTGTAATCAACATTCTTACCAAGTTTGGTTTCGCCTTTGTAATCCAGAAGGACGTAGTCAGCTAAGTTACCAGCCATACCTAGACGAACCAGATCTTGGTTGTGTAGGCGGCCATTCACAGATTCTGCATCAGTTTTGGTTTCTTCGTTCGGGTAAGCGGCGTTACCAAAGCCTTGGTTAAAGCGAAGTGGGTGCTTACCTTCAGAATCTACACCGCCATCAAATGGGCTTCCGCCACGAACTGCGTCACGCAGACGATCAGAGAAAGTACCGATTTCTGTCCCCGCCATGTTGACTTGTGTCGCCTGATCGAAGCGAGCGTTTTGCGCGACTTCACCAAAGTCCCAACCTTCGCCGTAGAACAAGGTATTCGGGTCAATTTCACGGACTTTTTCAAGTGCGTAAACCATCACATCTTTCGGCTGGTGGCCCATAAGGTCAAAACGGAAACCATCGACTTTATAGTCATCCGCCCATACCATCAATGAGTCAACCATTAGTTTACCCATCATCAAGTTCTCGGTTGCGGTGTTATCACAACAGGTTGAGTTTTCGACGCCGCCAGTGTTGACGTTTAGGCGGTGGTAGTACCCAGGGACAATCTTATCCAGTACTGATTTTTCGTTCACACCAGATGCATTTGTGTGGTTGTACACGACGTCCATGACCAGTTTCAGATCCATTTTATGCGTCGCTTGAACCATTTCGCGGAACTCAAGAATACGCTTAGACCCGTTAGGATCGGTCGCATAACTGCCTTCTGGCACGGTGTAGTGGTAAGGGTCGTAACCCCAGTTGAAGCTGTCTAGCATGCGAAGATCGTTCATCAACGCTTGTGCTTTGCCCGTTGTTGGGTCGTAGCTATTTAATACCTCTTCAATCACTTTGCCGTCATCTTCGGTCTCACAAATGGAGGCTTCTGGCTTGATGCCACAAAGCTTACCCACGGTGTCGGTGATATCGACTCGCTGGTCAGCGTCTTCATCCACGGTTGCAATATCAAATGCAGGTAGGATATGCAGCGTTGTTAGGCCTGCATCTTTTAAGGCTTTTAAGTGAGAAACAGACTCACGCTCAGTTTCTGTAAGGGCAAGATATTTGCCATCAAGACTTGGCGTGCCTTTGCTGTCATTAAAGCTGAAATCACGAATGTGTGACTCGTAAAGGACATGGTCTTCGTCTTTTTTAACCGTTGGGCGTGCGTAGTTATTCCAATCTTGAGGCATTAAGCTTGGATCATCCAAATCAACCACTTGCGAGTATCGCGAGTTTTTAGACAAGCTCATTGAATATGGGTCTGTTACCAAACGCGTTTCAACGACCCCTGTTGTAGGGTGGTACACCTTAACTTGGTAGCGATAGTATTTGTTAACAACATTACTTTGTGCCTCAGAAGCCCAGATACCTGTTGCTGGGTCTTCCGTCATGGCAACGGTCGCTTCTTCTGCTAAGTTTTCATCGTAGATTATCAGATCAACATCTTGGGCAGTTGGCGCCCATAGCTTGAAGGTTGCGGCACCGCCTTCCACAATCGCACCGAGTTCTTGACCAATCGCGTTACCTGCCTTGGAATCGGCAAACACCGCATCCAAAACGCCCGGCTTTTGCACTTCAGTTGCAGAAATGACGTCACCATTTGCGTTGTAAGCCACCATAACAATTTGTGACTTCAGGATCGTACGCAAGGTCGCGTCATCGACGTCTATACCCGCAGCTTGAAGGCTAGCAAGGTGACGGAAGCGTGATTTCAGACCATCAGACAACTCACCAGCTTTTGTCAGCTCAACCGCTGTACCGCCAGAGATTTGCTTATCTTCATCCATTTTGATGTCATTGCTAAGGCTGTAGAACAGCTTCATGGAATCCGCACTGCTCGCCGCTTCCCATGCAATGGTGTTGGCGTCTAACCAATGGGCTTTTTGACCATCAATATCAACAGGGCGCTCTTCTATTGGCTCGTAGTAAAGTTCACTGCTGCCGTGGAAGCCAAACAAACCTTTCGATTCGCCGATTTTCGTCAACTCTACTTTTGAGTTTGCGCTGCCGAACGCTTTCTCATCACCTTTGTGCAGAATGAAGTTCATGCATTCGTGTGGGTCAGAGGCGTCTGGGTTTATTTTCAGTACGTAGTAAGCACCGTAGGTGTCGTTGATGCCATCGAATGGGTGTGGCGCAGACCAATCCGTTCCTGTTCCCGGAATGCCCATTGCGTCTAAATCTGTGCTGGTACAGCCCTCACCGTTCCATAGGTGCAAGCCCCAACCTTCGTAGTCGCTGGCCGTTGAAGCTGATGCTACGTCACGTTTGTAATAAATGACGACTTCGTTCTCTCCCGCAGGGTACAAGCCTGAGCCAGGGTTCGTCGTATCTTCGTTCGTGCTATCACTACCACAACCGCTGATTACCGCGACGGAAATCAAAGGCAGTACGGTTTTGGCAATTGTTGATAATTTAAATGTCTTATTGTCCACGTTTACAAATCCATTGTTATTGAATTGATATTGAGCTGCGCGCTGCCTTCGCTGACTCAATCATCAAGAAGGTTTTGCACACGCTAGAAAGGCAGATGCCAAAAAAGGAAATGTTCAATTAGATGCTAATACACTGAATCATCAGCAAAATGTGAGAGCAGGCTGTTAAGTTTTTTACAGGTGCAAATTTTCTGTCACAGTCGATTTTGTTCACAAATTAAATAATAAAACAGGCGCATAGTGAGAGATTCTGCACATCATTAAAATGTAAATTTTTATGGGAGGAGTAAGGGGGGATGATAGGGGAGGAGAATATCTCAGCCCCAAAACCGTGATTAAGTTCTATAAAAATCGCAGTAATATTTTTTAATTAAAAATAAGTTGCAGTGATATTGAATAAAATACCGCCATTAAGTCTTGGCAAGCTTCAGATTTTCGCTAAGTGGTCGTTATATAATGAAGGTAGTCGGCGTTATGTCGGCGCGTAATCTTAAGATTTCCCTGAGAGGGAGATGAATTGGGCCCTGAAACCAAAAGAGGCTATTTATGAGTAGTATGGGCATTGCCATTGCGGCAACTGGCCTTTCACTCGTCCTGATATTTGTGTGGATGATCTCGTTGTCGATGCGGAAACAGAGACTCGAGGCAGAGAGGAAAGCTCGCGAAGCCGCTTATCGAAAGGCGATGCAAAAAGCGCGAGAGCAAGAGCGTAAAGAGCGTGAGTTCAAAGCAGAAACCGGACATATCCCCACCATTTTATTTCTAGCGAAAGAAGCTGAGAAGGACAACATTCGTCAAGCGCTGTATTGGTATGATAAAGCCGCTAAGTTGGACAACGTGACGGGAATGTACGGTATTGTTCGCTTGAGTGAGCGCATGCGTGAAGATGTGATTTTAAAAGAGCAGGCAAACTTTTGGCGTACCGCCATTGCCGGAATGGAAGGGGATACCGAAGCGAAATTTGCGACAGGCAAAGCGTTGGTTTTTGGTCGCGGAACGGAAAAAAATATTCCCAAAGGTAACCAACTGATTGAAACCGCAGCCGAGGAAGGCTGCATTGATGCCATGCTTTACATGGGTGAGTGGCAACTTTCACCAGACAATAGTGCAGGACGCAGTGCAGATGCACTTTATTGGTTTATGAAAGCGGCTGAAAAAGACAGTGCGGACGGAAAGATCCAAGTTGGCTTATGTTACCTAAATGGTGTTGGTACAGAAAAAAGCATGGTCAAAGGCTGCTATTGGCTTGAAAGGGCCGCAGAAGGTGGCAGCGCCGAGGCGATGTATCATGCTGGCGAAGCGTGGAAGGACAAAGGTAAAACAGGCAATGCGATTGCTTATGTTTGGCTGTTTCTTGCTGCCAATATGGGGTATCAGCCAGCGCGTACGTTGCGTGACGAAGTGGCGACCAATATTGGTGTTGACGTCGTCGTTGGATTGCAATCTATAGCGAAACCGTTGCAAAGGAAGCTGGCGTCAGGGATGGTAAGAAAGCATTCCATTATTCGGGCGCTGAACAAGGTGTACAAACGCGAAGCGTACTTTCCTGCAGAGGAGGAGCTTAACGCGGTGTTGAGTGATGAAAATAAAGACGATGCTAACGCATGGGATGAAGCATCGGCGCCGAACTTCCAGCCTGACATGACGACCGCAACGACGGAAGGGCAGACAACCACATCGTCCACCGAAAAAAAGCTCTCTAAAGAGGCGCTCGATTTCACGCAGAATTTTCTTCAACCATAATTTATCTTATCCATAAGCCTCATAATTGAGGCTTTTCTTTTGCCTTTCTGTCTCAGTATCTCTGTCGGTTACAACTACAGACTGTAAACTTATCTAAGCGATTTATTTACTGGATTGCATACTATTTATTCGAATTTTCAACACATTTTTAGTACTTCGATAAGGCGGGATATGTTTATCTTCAAATAGAGGGATTTCCCTCTTTATCTACTTCTCCTGTTGGGCTCAAATCAAGTCTCTTCAATTGATAGTAATAATGATTGAAGAGCAATACTTGATGCCCAGAGTAATAGGTGAATAGTATTCATTACTTTATCTAATAATGTAAATTAAAAATTGTATTATAAATCTTAAATTGTGTTTTTATATTTAGGCATGGATTATTGATTTTATAATTAATTAGGCGCAAGATGACGTACAAAATAAAATAGCATAGATAATATGCAGAATTACACTAGGAAGTAACTTTTTCATTACATGTTTCAGCAGAAATGGAGCGAATTAGTTTGCTCTGTTTTTATTTCTATTAGAGATTTGTGTATGTTGAGAATCATTAGTGCAGATAAATTCATCTCTTCAAGATTTATCTTAGAGTACAGTAAGGCTGAGTTCGCTTCTTTATTAGGCGTTTCCGTTGCTAAGATAAGTAATATTGAAAGTGGAAAATCTTCAATCCCCCCGGTGTACGATTACGCCATTAATTATTTACTTAGTGAGCATCCTTTTAAAGATAGTGCTGTTGACGCTTTATGCTCTCACGAAACGTTAAACTTTGCTCGGCGTATTGACGTCAACACCAAAGTAAAGCGCCTGTCCTGCAAGCGCTGCGATAGCCGAAGGCTGCACGTTATGGCAGGAATGAGTGGGTTGTATTTTGTTGAGTGTATGGATTGTAAACATACCATGTACTCGTCAGGCATGTCTGTAAAGCGTTATCAACAATGGTCGAATGGTGGAGTCAAGCTAGATAGTCATTTATTCAATTAAGTTGTTTTTTCTTTATATCCAAAGTAAAGAGCCATCAATACATGTGTTGATGGCTCTTTTATTATG
>NZ_WXWT01000089.1:0-10510 GCF_009904725.1 Vibrio sp. V43_P6S15P86 | reverse complement strand
AGTCAAAGCCGTTATTTTCGACTTAGACAATACACTCGTCAGCTCCGATATGAACTTTAAAGATCTTCGTCAGCAACTAGGCTGTCCACAAAACGAAGATTTATTGGATTTTGTTGATAAGCTTGACCATCCACATCAGAGAGAGCATGCCCATAATGTCATCTTTGATCATGAAATTTCTGATGCTGAGCAGTCATCTCCGATGCTGGGTTGCCACGAGCTTTTGGCATACTTACATCAGCATAAAGTTAAAACCGCGATAGTAACGCGCAACTGTTTGATCGCTACGCAGCGTAAGTTAGAACATAACCGAATCAATGTTGAACATGTCCTCACTCGTGAATGCTATCCAGCAAAACCTGATCCTTTATCACTCCAAGTCCTAGCCAAAGAGTGGCGATTAATGCCAGATGAAGTACTTTATGTGGGCGATTTCCTTTATGACCTACAAGCCGCATACAACGCCCAAATGCCATCCTGCCTTGTTCACCACAATACGACTGCACAATTCCACGACTCCGCCTCTCTTGCTGTAAAAGAACTGACCGATTTACTCAAACATTTTCAGTCTTTTAAGCACATTCACGACTAACTAGGTACTTTCATAAACAAAAGGAGCACTCGCGTGCTCCTTTGACTTATTCCCGATTTATTTATGCGTCCCCAAGTGAGTGCTTGGGTGGTGCGTCGCTTAGCCTTGTAGGTAAGCGTTAAGCATCCACATTAATTTTTCTTGCTCACGGATGTAGTCACCCATCAATGCCGCGGTACCTTCATCGCCTGCTTCACCCGCGTTTTGTAGAATCTCACGCTGTTTTAGAAGTAGAACGCTAAAGCCTTGAACCAGACCTTGTACACACTCCTCACCAGAAGTCGCGTTTTGATGTTCTTTAATTTCACTTGCTTCCAAGTAGTGGCTGAATGCGTGCGCTGGTGTATGACCCAAGGTTAGAATCCGCTCTGCAAGCTCATCGATTTTTGTTTGTAGATCCGTGTAGATCTCTTCAAATTTTACGTGCAGTTCGAAGAATTGCGCACCTTTGATGTTCCAGTGGTAACCGCGTGAGTTCATGTACAACACTTGGTAATGCGCTAGTAGTTGATTTAGCTGTTGAGCTAGTTGTGCTGATTGTTCGCTGTCTAGACCAATTAGGCTTACTTGTTTGTTCATAATCTTGCTCCTAGAAGGATGATACCAATCGTAGTAACGAACGATTCTCTTACTGAGATTGGTATAAAGTTTAAAAATTCTTTTGCAGTATTTGCTGCCGATGGAGTCATATTACGACTCCGGCTCGGTGAAGAAAATTTGGTTTTAGCTATGATTTAAATAGCTAAATCCAATGAGCAAGTAGACGAATATCGGCGTATCATCCAACAAAAAGCCCCAACCCTTTTTGTGTAAAAAGGATTGGGGCTTTTTTACTATTTGGTTAACGTTCAAAAGTAGATGAACAGACGTAAACCTTATCTACGCCGTTTTGAAAGTTGCCATCTGTTGATTCAGCTCGGTAACTTGCTCTTTTACTTGCAATGATGTCTCTGATGCACGTTGGCTGTTATTCGAAACCTCATCCACTGATTGAGTAATACCGGACATCAATCCAGTGATCGAATTGGTCGCATGAGATTGCTGCTCTGCCGCTGCCGCAAGTTCTGCCATTTGTTCATTCAAAGAGCCAATTTGCTCAGTAGTAACAAGCAAACGAGTTACCGCTTTTTCAATGTGCTCCGCGCCCTGCTCCGCAAGTGATTGGCTGTGTTCAATTTCCTCAACTACCGAATTAGTCGAGCGTTGAATCGCGTTGATGATGCCGTTGATTTCTGTCGTCGATTGAGTAGTGCGAGTAGCTAACATACGCACTTCGTCCGCCACAACCGCAAAGCCTCGTCCTTGATCACCCGCACGCGCTGCTTCTATCGCGGCATTCAATGCCAGTAAGTTAGTCTGCTCTGCCAAGCCTTCAATCACCTCCGTAACTCGGCCAATGGCTTCGCTCTCTTTGCTTAACTGCGTCACTTGCGTACTCGCGGTTTCAATGCTGCCATGTAAGCTTTCCATCGTGACTTTGTTTTGCTCTAGCGCATCGCGACCTTGTTCAATCTCGCCTTTTGAATCAGAAAGCTTTTGCACCGATTGATTGGCTTGATCTAGGGTGTTACGCGCGGCTAAAGCGATCTCATCCAATTGGCTTCCCATTTCAACAATGCTGGTCTGTTGCTGTTCAACATTCGATGAGGTGACTTGCGCCGATTCCAACAAAGCACCCATACTGGTATCCACTTGGTGCGCTTTCTCACTTACCCCTGCCACGATGCTCGCTAACGATTGGTTCATGCGGTTAATCGAATCGGTAAGGTCTGCCAATTCATCTTTCCCAACAACGGTGAGCGGAGGCTGAGAAACGTCCCCTGAAGCGATCGTCTTGGCTCGCTCCGATAAGTTTTTCACTCGGCGACCAATGATATTGCCCATGTATTTTGAAATCGCTACCGCGGCAAACAAAACCAACGCTGCCGCAATCAGCATGGTGGTGAGTACGTTTTTGATCGACTGATTAATACCCTGTCCACTTTGATCTGCACGACTTTGTTGAGCCAATACGATCGTTTCTAAACTTTGGTCTAGGGCATCCGCTGCTGGCAACAGTTCGTTCGCCATCAGCAAGTTTGATTCGTTCCACTCTGGCGACTGACGCAATGCAATCACCTGCTCTGCTAAAGGAAAGTACAGTTGCTGCATTTCTTTAAACAGTGACCACAGTGATTGGTCGTTATCAGTAAGTCTGTCGAGTTTGCTGTCGATTTCCGCCACAGACTGATTGTGGTACTTAATCAAGTCGTGGTATTTGTCCAGATGATCTTGCTGCCCGTACAACAGGAAATCACGCAGAGCAGACAGAGCATTGGCGAGCGAGGTATAACTGTCGGCGTAAACTTTAAACAGACGTTTTCTGTCTCCACCAAATGGGTTTCCTGACTCTTCATTGATTAAGCTTTGAAGCTGATCAAGTGCCACTTCTGCAATGGGTGCCGCTTCGTTAATAAAGAGGTTGTGCGCGGGTAAGTTCTCATCACTGTGGCTGAGCTCAATCAACTTGTTCAGAGAGACTTTTACCGCGTCCCACTGGCTTTGAATCGCTTGAAAATCCTGTTCAGAGATCAAAGCCTGCAAAGTCGGAAGCGACTCGTCAGTAGACATCATGATATTACGCACGTCCTCACTCAGACGTGCGCTCGCTTCTTCATTACCACCTAGCAACATGTAGGCTCGAATAGAAGACAGCGACGCTTGAACGGACTGTTGGATACCGCGACTGGTGTCTACGGTAGGTAAATCAGATTTAAGTAGCGAAGAGGCGTGTTGCTCTACGGTGGTGACGTTGCGATACGTGAATACCGCTGATGCCATAAAAAGTACGGCTAGCAGCACAAAACTGAGCTGCAACTTCCCTGATATCGTAAGGTTCATCCATAAACTCCTGACAACGATGAGCCTTAAATATAACGATGTTTATAAAAATGTTAAATGCTTGTATCAAAAACAACTTCAGAACAAGGCATTATTTGTGATTGATTGCATTATTTAGGGATAGCAGTTAAATGAAAGGCGGCTCTAGTAACTATACCGGATATTAGCAAACACCAAAGTTGCAGGTGTTTCTCCAAATAAGCTGCCGTCCGTACCGTTAAAATGTTGAACTACAGTTAGCAGTTGCCAATTATCACTGAGTGAATAGCTGCTGGATAATCCAGCAAAGTAAGAGCCATCATCATAGTAACTAGCCGATAAGGTGACGCGGTTAAGCGCCGTTAAGTCGAAGCTAGCATCGGCATAAACAGTATGCTCCGTGAAGCTCAAGGTTTTCGCAGAGAGAGGGAGGTTTAGGTAAGTTAATGCGCTGCTCGCTGGCTTTGGTTCAGAAATAAACAACCAAGCCCCTCTCACCATCCAGTTACGCACACCACCAAAACTGTAATCTGACTCCAAACTAGCGACTGTCGTATCCTCAGTAGGCTGACCTTGACGCTCTGTATCAATAGGATCAAACCAGCTTAACTCGCCTCGAAACCCGGCTTGATAGATATCCGTCGCAAACCCTGCTCCAAGGACATAGTCTTGCCGAGATCGACCCGCAATGATTTGATAGTCCCAACCAGAAACGTTGGAGAAATATCGTAGTGACGTGCTGTTTTCTTTAGACTGCTTTGACGGAGAGAAAACGAGATCTAACCCGTCGGCAAACCCAAGTTTTTTACTCACCATGACAGCGTCTGTGCCCGCCCGCTCTTCGTAATCAAAGTCGTAAATAGAATAGGCGTTGTAGATGTCGTTTGGGTTCCAAATGGTGTTCATTGACCAGTTGACCCGGAACCGCCCTAACCTTGCACCCCAATCTTGGTCACTCCAAGAGACGTAGAGTCGATCCAGTTGGGTATTGAGGATTACATTATCTTCTCGCCAGTTTTTGCTTAGATCAAAATACCCATTATCAAGCGCCACGAGTTCCGCATATTGAGGAATCTCAAGCGCATCGCCCCACAATGCTCTATTCCTGATACCAAGATTTATTCGCCATTCAGGAGAAAAGCGATATTCAACGTTAATCCGGTTATGGAGTAGATGGTCAAGGGTATTACCCTGCTCGTCAGGCATACTATAGGTCGCCATGTATTTCACATAGCCATTGATATCCCATGCTTTTTCAGGCTCCAAACCCGGTATGCTGGCATTAGTTTTAATGCAAATTACCGCAGGACTTAACGCAAAAAAAAGCCGCAATAGCTTGGATAGTAAGCTTACGCCCTCTACTCTACCACGCATGGCTCTTCTCTATGGTGTTATCAATGTTGGCAAAATCTCGTGCCAAACGCCCGTCCTCAAATACTATGATTCGATGTGCGCGCTTAATAACTCTAGGATCATGGGTAGAAAAGATAAATGTCGTGCCTTCTTTTTCACTGAGTTGTTCCATGATATCAAGCAGCTCGGCTGTACTTTTTGCATCTAAGTTGGCGGTAGGCTCATCTGCCATTACAAACCTTGGTTTTGGTGCCAATGCTCTTGCAACCGCAACTCTCTGTTGTTGGCCTCCAGACATTTTACTCGGACGTTTATGCATCTGCTGTGATAATCCAACCTGTTGCAGTAGCGCGCTGGCGCGTTCACGACATTCCCTTTCTGTTTTCCCTTGCAATTGCATAACAAACTCGACGTTTTCAAGAGCTGTCAGTACGGGGAGCAGACTATAATCTTGGAAGATAAAGCCAATGTTATCGCGTCGATAAGCGATCAACTCTTTTTCTGACATATCAGAGATTAAGCATCCATCAATTTCCACGCGTCCTGATGTAGGAGAATCGATCCCGCCCAACATGTTTAGTAGGGTCGTTTTCCCTGAACCAGAAGGTCCCATAATAGCGACAAACTCACCTTGCTTGATCTCCAAATCTACGCTCTGAACCGCATGTACCGGAAAGTCACTCTTTGGGTTGTACGTCTTGGACAAGCCTTCCAATTTAATCGTCATTACGTTTTCTCCGCCATGGCATCCGCAGGTCGATGTTTGAGAATTTGCCTTGCTGGATACAGAGCCGCAAATAAGCTCGCGACAAAAATAGCCACAATAATCAATTGATACTCGTAAAACGATACTCTTGGATAAAGCAAGGTATCGACGCCATAAGCACCTAATCCATCAGCAAGTGCGCCAAGCGATAAGCCAGTAATACTCAGTATTTTCAGCATGACTGCGCTTCCTAATAACCCTAACGCGCAACCACTCAAACCAAGGAATAGCGTTTCCAAAATAATCAGTGTGCGAATTTTATGCTGCTGCATGCCAACCGCCATTAACACCCCAAACTCTCTCGTTCTTTCAAAAACTGACATCAGCATGATGTTGATGATTCCGAGAGTCATGGCAAGTACGAAAACGACCAACATAATTTGGTTAGAGATATCCATTGAGCTCATCATTGTTGCGAGTAAAGGCTGTATTTCTTGCCATTTTCTCACGACCAATTGTTCACGGTTGGCTTGTGGCAATATTGATAACGTAAATGCCTCTGCACTTTCTAGCTGTTTAGTCTCGTTGGAGTTCAACAAAACGCCAATTTCATGCGCACCCGACAAGCCTGCGATTGTTTCGAGATCGACTTTACGGACGTAGACATTACCGTCATCAAACGTGGTGGATGGCGTTTTAAAAATACCTCGAACGCGAAAAGCTGCGCCAGATACATCACCCTTGATGTCAGATAATGTTAAAACCACTTTCGATCCAACACGCAGCTTCAATCGATTTGCGGTTTTTTGCGAAACAAGAATGGGGTTTCTTCCCACTTCGTTTAACCATTCTCCGTCTATCACATGGCTTTTAAGCGGTGTGATACTTTGCTCTTGCTCAATATTGATGCCATTGATCCGAACGCCTCTCGTACTACGCGCAGAAGCAATCATGCCATCAGCAAGAAATCGCGCCGATACCGCTTTAACATCTTGATGTGCAGCCAAAGCGACCGTTATCGTTTGATAATTCGTTATTGTGTCACTAAGGTCAGGATTATTAAGGTAGGATTTCTGATGCACTTGTAGATGACTGGTTTGCCACGCTATCGCGTTTTTGATCATGCTGTCGACCAAACCGTTCATGAATCCAATCATGGCAACAACGCCCATTAAGCCGAACACCATCGCTCCCAGCATAATGGAAGTTCTGAGCTTGTTTCGCCATAAGTTACGCCACGCCAATTTAATCAACATGCGCGCCTCCTTTTAGCCCACTAGCAATGGGCAAGCGAAGAAGTCTAGCCATCGGATACATCAGACATAACGATAAAATAACGAGAACGACAAGAATTTGATCCATTAACAAATAAGGGTCTAGCGAAACAGGTACGATTGGTTCAAAGCCACTCTCCAGCATCACTTGTGCAGCATCGCCAGTAATCTCAATCGGATTGATATAGAAATACGCAAGCACAGGCGCGCTGATCAAGACACCGAGCACAAGACCAATAACAGAGATAAACATCGATTCAATGGCGACGAGCCCCATAAGCTTGCTGCGCAACATACCCGTCGCGAGCATCACCGCAAATTCACGCTGGCGCTCTAACGTCATCATCAAAATCGTGGCAAACAGGCCAAAACCAACAATGCCGTACAAGATATAGATCAAAAAGATCCCACCCGCTTTGTCCAAGGCTATCTGTTGAGAAAGTTCTGGCGACAGCTCCTGCCAGCTTTTTACTGCGACGCCATTCCCGTAGTGGCGCTTTAGTTGTTTAACAATGTCAGGCAACACGCGTAAACTTTGAGTGTTAAGGACCCATGCGGTGACTTGGTTATCAAGCGAATACAACGCTTGTGCGGTATCAAGAGGCATGTAGACCAACTGAGAATCTAACTGCTGCAAAGGAAAGTGCAAAATACCGGACACCTGATACAGTCCAGCCGCCGTTTGACCACGATAACCCGAACCATACAACACCAGTTCATCACCAACGTTCAAATGAAAGTAGTTTGCCAAACCCTCACCAACAAGCACCGAGTTTTGTCCAGATGCAATAAAGCGCCCTTGTACGATTTTGTCACTAATGCTGGAGTAGCTATCTTCAGCGTCAGGCTCAACGCCGAGCACCATCACGCCTTTGGATCGTTCGTCTTTGGCGGCAAGCGCAAATGACTCAATTCTCGGCAGAACGATGTCGATATCAGGATTATTTTTGGCAGATGCAATGAACGCAGGCGTTTGTGGAAGGACATCATCAATGCTAGAGGAGTCCCCAAAATCGGGATGTTGTAGCTGAATTAATCCCGTATAGAACTTCGCAGCGTTTTTAATATTTGAGGAGTAACTTCCTTCTTGGAACGCTCGAGTCAGTAAGGAGAGAAACAGAACAAGAGCTAACGCAGAAGCGGTTAACAATGTCCGCCGTTTTTGCCGCCATAGATTTCGCCATGCGAGCTTGATGAGCATCCGATTCTCACCTCTTATCTAAACCAAAATCCACCCTAATCTCGCAGAGCCTTCATTTGCTGCTGGGAGAAAAAGTCATCATCGATATCAAAATCAAATTGCGCTTCGTGCGTAATCAAAACCGTTTTATTTCCTGGTTTATCTATCGGTTGCATCTCCATGCGAGTCGCAACGTCTCGCCCACCCAACGTTTTCACATCGTAAGTCGTCAAAACATTTACTAGTTCATCAAATTCATCGTAAAACTCGACTTTGCGCTGTAAAAAGCTCGTTTGAGAGATCCACAGTCTGACTTTGCTCCAAACCACTGGGGCGTCAGGCTTGGCAAGTGCATCAATTACCCAAACTTTGTCACCATCAAAGGTTTCACTTTGAAGCAGTTGATGTTGATAATCGACAACAATAGAAGATTGGTTAATTAAATCATCATTCGTGAAGTCTGATCCCATCCAAGACTGACTGAGCATGGATGGCGCAATTTTAATCACTCGCTCGATACTCGGCACCCAATTCCACATTTCTCTATGACGTTTTAACGAGGCGCTACCTTTATCTTTCGCCGGAGCAGTCACCAAGACCAAAGATAATTCCGTACCTTTCGTCCAACTCTTCATAGTCATTGAACGTGACCAGTCAGGGCGAACAATTTTCATGGTGGCTTCGCTATAACTGGATTTTCCGCGCATCGCTTGATCAGACTTTTGGACTATATCGAAAGCGCTCTCAGCGTAAGAAAAAGAAGAGAGAAGTACACAAGCGATAACACAAAACGTTTTATACATACCTTCCCTCCGTACCGACACGACCTAGAATTTGAATCGAAACGGGCATAATAATTTTAAATTCAATTGAGTATAGCAAGTGAGGATTTAGAAATAGCGATTGGTGACTCAAAAACGCTAAGGGACTTGACGAAGCTCAGGTTGAACCTGGCTGTCTGTTATGACTTGAAACACCGCGCGATTTTTACCTTCAGACTTACCTTGATACATCAGTTGATCAGCGTCTTGTAAATTCACGATGTGAGTAAATTCAGGGTAGTATGCGCAGCCTAAGCTAATGCTCAAATGAATCGCTTGCCCGCCAAGGATAATAGGTTGTTCGTACACGGCTTTGCAGAGCATTTGGGCAAAGTTGCGCGCCTCTCGTTCAGAGAGCGATGCTGTCACGAGTGCGAACTCTTCTCCGCCAATTCTCGCCAATGTCATTCGTTCATCAGTCATTAATTTTGCTGTTTCAGCCACGGCCACTATCGCTCTATCTCCGACAAGATGACCGTATTGGTCATTAATTGATTTAAAATCATCAATATCAAATACCATTACCGTCAAGCTTCGCTGTAAGTGATTCAAGAGCGCCAATTGTTCAATCAAGTGTCTACGGTTGTAGAGTTTTGTTAGGGAATCCGTTAACGTCATCTCCAGCAATTGCTGGTTAGCAATCGTCAATTGTCTTGTGCGCAGCGCAACCATGCGTTTGAGTGCGAAGATATGATACAGCGTCGCGACCGCCATAACGAAAATCGCAATAGGTAGGAGATAAAGAGGATAGACCGTTTTCACCACACTCCACCGATTGAGGATCCTTTCTCGATCTGTATCGATAACTTTTTCAAACGCTCGAGAGACATCCAAAATGGAAGCAGAACTATGCAACCCTGCTGCAATCCGAAGGTCTTTACTATATAAATTTATTACAGGAACAAACATGCCAGCTCCCGGCATAGTTGCCATATAAAAGTTAGCTACTTGAAGGTCCGCGACGAAATACAGCACCTTCTTATCGACAGCGGCCTGTATCATCGTGTCGTTATTAATGTACTCTGCAATAGGCGCATTAGGATAATTCATCTTAATAAACTCAGACTCGTAACTTCCTTTAACGACACCAATTGGCAACGTCATTTCACCAGCTAAAACACTTTTGACATCAATCGAAAGCACGTCTTGATTGACATATAATTTAGTTTGAATGGGCATGATAACTGCGCCAAAATCCAAGTAATCGGCTCTTTCCGATGAGTAAACCAATCCCGCGTGAAAGTCAGCACGCCCCTCTTTTACGGCCTGTAAAGAAGCATCCCAATCAAGAAGCAGAAACTGAACATCAATTTGGTTGTCCGCCGCATACGCTTTCCAGAAGTCGATCAAAATGCCTTTGGGTTCACCGTCTGGGCTAAGGTAAGAGAATGGCTTCCAAGCTTTGGAGTTAGCAACAATTAAAGAATGAGACTCTGACTTGTGCGCATACGTCATCGGGCAAATAGACAGCCATAGTAGTAACAAAGAAGCACACGCTTTTGTACACTTGCAACCATAAGTACCATAACTCGTCGATGACATACCTACTTCTCACCAGTCTTTTTAAACCATAATCTCGGCTGTTTTGTCTGATCTAAAGATATAGCAGAGCGGTGTCGGACAGGAAGTGGCTCCTATTGATATGAATCTAACTTAGTAAGTTTTAGTACTTATTTGGTACTTTTCAGCGTCTAGTTTTAAGAAGAAAGCTAGCCAGTATAAGGT
>NZ_WXWT01000016.1:0-10593 GCF_009904725.1 Vibrio sp. V43_P6S15P86 | reverse complement strand
TCATTCTCGCTGAACCAAGCATCTTGATGTTACTTGGTTATATATAATTAAAGCTTATTTTTCGGTTAGCTATAAATTCACACTTGCAATGTTTGTTTTTTGATCTATTATGACGAAGTGTCATTTATGACGGTTCGTCAAATTTAGTGGCGTTCCTGTATTCAAGAATCGTGTTACAATTATTGGGAGTGTGTTGGTATACGGATCAAAGGATTATGTTTAACTTTCGCTGTAAAAAAGATAGCAAGCAAGACGGATGTAGTACGTCTTCAGGGCTAACTAAAAAACAACAGGCGATTGCTGATCGTGAAATAGAGCTTATTCAATTGGCTAAGTCTCTGGTTCAAGAGCAAGGCTTTGCCAACTTAACGATGGACAAGCTCACAGCAGCAAGCCCTTACTCGAAGGGAACGATCTACAATCATTTTTGCAGCAAAGAAGATGTGATTCTTGCGCTTTGTATTCACTCGCTGAGAAGCGAAGCAATATTTTTCGAACGTACCGCTAAGTTCAATGGCAATACCAGAGAAAAAATCATTGCTATGCATGTAGGTTATCGTATTTACGCTCGTATGGAGCCTGTACTATCAACCTGTGCGATTGTTGCAAAGACGCCTTGGGTCCTAGAGAAAGCTTCGCCTAAGCGTGTGAATGAATTGAACAACTTAGAAGAACAAGTAATAGATGGTGCTGATGCGTTGGTGAATAATGCGGTGGAATGTGGAGACCTTAAGTTCTCTCCCGCAATTGGTTCTGATGCCATCGTATTTGCTAACTGGTCTATTGCCTTTGGTTCAAACGCTCTAGCGCAAAATGCATCGAACAGTCGATGTATTCAGCGAATTCAAGATCCATTCTCAGTACTGCATAACGCGAATATGTTACTTGATGGTTTAGGGTGGTCACCTTTATCGACAGAGTGGGATTACCGTAAAACGTGGCGTCGAGTGGAACAGGAATTGTTCAGCGAAGAGCTTGCTTATTTAGAGTCTGTGAATCGCTAATCGTTATAGAGGCCATCTAATATTTTAGTTGGCTTTTTTATTACACCATTGTGACGAATCGTCAAAAAATTAGAAATTGGTACTCAAGTTACCGATCTCGAGAAGTATAGGAAGTTACTCAAAAACTAACTTATATAACCAAATAAATTCGATCTGATTTTTATATGTTGAAGTTATCTGGTTATCACAGCATTCGCTGTTTTTTTAGTTTTTAAATTTGACGAAACGTCACAAAAGGAGAGTGTGATGCCACATCACAACGTTCAACAACAAGCCCGAATGAGCTGGGTCAAGCTACCAACGAATTACAGTGTGTTGGTTGTGCTTGCTACCGTTTTATTGATTGTTATAGCAACTATTGGAGGAAAAAATCTTTACTTTAGAGGGGATTACGACATCTTTTTTGATGGAACAAATGAGCAGTTACTTGCGTTTGATGAAATTCAGACTACCTTTGCAAAATCTGACAGTCTTGCTTTGGTCATAGCGCCAAAAAGTGGCACTGTTTTTACTCCTAACACCTTATCTCTTATTCAGCAGATCACTGACGAGGCGTGGCAAGTCCCATACTCCACCCGTGTTGATTCCCTTGCCAACTACCAGCATACCGAAGCGTTTGAAGATGATCTTCTTGTCGAAGATTTACTGTATAGCGAATATGAATTGACGCCTCAGCGAATCGAGAAAGTCAAAGGTATTGCGTTGAGTGAGCCGGTTTTGAAAAGTTCACTGATTTCCGAAAAAGGGGATGTCACGGTCGTGAATATTACGGTCCAACTCCCTGAGGTCGATAAAACCGCTGAAGTACAAGAAGTGGTTGCCTACATAAACGGAATGATTGAGCGTTATCAGCAAGTGTACCCGGATACTGAGTTCCACAAAGCCGGTATTATTGCAATGAACTACGCGTTTATGACCGCAGCTCAAGATGACAGCGCGACGCTAGTGCCGACCATGCTACTAGTGATATTGGTTTTCCTGACTCTCATGTTGCGCTCATTGCTTAGCGTCATCGCGACACTCATCGTTATTATCGGCTCAGTTATGGTGACAATGGGATTATCAGGATGGGCTGGTATGTTTTTAAGCACGGCGACAGTTAATGTGCCTACCTTGGTGATGACGCTTGCCGTCGCCGACTGTGTACACATTATAGCGACGATGCGTCAGTCTATGCAAAATGGCTTTAGTAAAGCCCATTCTATTGAACGAAGTATTGCGCTCAATTTCATGCCCATCCTGATTACCTCCATTACCACCGCGATCGGCTTTTTAATGATGAATATGTCGGATTCTCCAATCCTGAGAGATTTCGGCAACCTATCAGCCCTTGGCGTCATGATTGCTTGTTTCCTTTCCATCACATTACTTCCGGCGTTACTTCATATCCTTCCTGTTAGGGTGAAGTCAGACACTGCTGATGAAAGAAAGCACTTTATGGATCACTTAGGGGATTTCGTGGTGTCAAAGCGACATGCGTTATTGCCGTTGTCGGTGCTTGTTATTGTCGCGAGTGCGAGTTTGATTCCGCTGAACAAAGTCAACGATGAATCCGTCGAGTACTTTGGTCATAGCAATGAATTTCGTCGAGCGGCTGATTTTATGGAAGAGCGAATCAGTGGCATGGCGAACATCAGTATCGCGATAAAAACTAACGAATCGCAGGGTATTGCGGATCCTAATTTTCTCAATACCGTGGGTAAATTTACTGACTGGCTAAGGTTGCAGCCAGAAACGGACCATGTTGCGACCTTGAGCGATGTTTATAAGCGTCTAAACAAGAACATGCATGGAGATGATCAGGCTTATTACTCGCTCCCTCAAGACAGAGAATTAGCGGCTCAATATCTGCTGCTTTATGAAATGTCACTACCGTATGGCTTAGATTTGAACAACCAAATCAATGTTGATAAGTCGTCAATCAAGATGGTTCTCACTGTGGAGAACTTGGGCAGCGTCGAGCTTGTTGATTTGGAAAATCGTATTTACCAATGGTTTAACGAAAACGCGCCTCAGTATGATGTTGTTGCTTCTAGTCCATCACTGATGTTTGCGCATATTGGCGAAACGAATATGGCTAGCATGCTGTCAACCTTGCCTATCACTCTGGTCTTAATTTCGGCATTACTGATCTTTGCCTTACGCTCGTTCAAGCTCGGTTTAATCAGCCTGGTCCCGAATATAGCCCCTGCGCTTATTGGTTTTGGTATTTGGGCGCTGGTTTCTGGTGAAATTAATTTGGGGTTGTCTGTTGTTGTGACGTTGACGCTTGGCGTTGTGGTTGATGATGCCGTTCATTTTCTCTCTAAATACCAACACGCTCGTAAAGATGGCCATAGCGCGGAACAAGCGGTTCGTTACGCTTTTCGCACCGTGGGGCGCGCGCTTTGGATTACGACCGTCGTGCTTGTTGCTGGTTTCTCCGTTCTGGCGATGTCGAGCTTCCGCTTAAATGCCGATATGGGACAGTTGAGTGCCATTGTTATCTTCATTGCTCTTGTTGTGGATTTCATCTTTCTACCGACTCTACTGATGTTGTTTGACAAAGGCGTCTACGACGAGGTGGACCGCCGAAACAAGCTTAAATCAACTGACTCTCAAACCACGGCTGTTACTCAGTCATAACGAATCAAAGGATTGAACATGAATTTACTAAAAAATGCCTTAAAAGTATCTGCACTTTCTGTCTCGCTTTTTATGAGTCATACGGTGTTAGCGGATGAAGCGAAAGGATTAGAAATTGCTCAAGAGCGCAAAGCCCGTGATGAAGGGTGGGGGGATTCTGTTGCTACTATGAAAATGATTCTGCGGAACGCACAAGGAGAAAGCAGCACACGTTTAATGCGCCTTCAATCACTCGAAGTTGAGGACGATGGTGACAAAGGACTCACAATATTTGATGAACCAAGAGATGTGAAAGGCACCGCGTTTCTCAACCACTCTCATACAGTGGGTGCCGATGACCAGTGGCTTTACCTTCCAGCACTGAAGCGTGTGAAACGTATTTCCTCGCGTAACAAATCAGGCCCTTTTATGGGCAGTGAATTTGCGTATGAGGATCTCAGTTCTTTTGAGATCGAAAAATATCGTTTCAATTATTTAAAAGATGACACCATAAATGGGCAAGATGTTTTCGTTATAGAGCAAATCCCGACCGACAAAAATTCAGGTTATACCAAGCAAACGGTGTGGTTAGATAAAGCGCATTACCGCCCACTGAAAGTTGAGTTTTACGATCGCAAAGGGTCGTTGTTAAAAACGCTTTCTTTCTCAGATTACAAGCAGTACCTCAACCAATATTGGCGAGCGCACACCATGGCGATGACAAATCATCAAACAGGAAAAAGCACTGAGCTAACAACAAGTGAAATGCGCTTTAACACTGGGCTCGAAGACAATGATTTTCATAAGAATGTGTTAAAGCGAGTGAGGTAGTGGAGGAGAAATGAACCGATCAAATGTTGGGTTGTTGCTTAGCGCAGCAACCTCTTTTTACTCGATGCCTCTTGCCGCCGTTGAGCTTGCTGGACAAGTCAATATTGAGCATCGTCAGTTTTTTGAGCAAGGTTTGCAAGGCCAGGGAAAAGGGCAGACATCACTGGTGTTGCAGCCAGAATGGTACTGGGAAATACAAAATGGTGATGCGAGTTTTACCTTCACGCCTTTTTACCGTTTGGATAGTCTCGATGATGAGCGAAGCCATGGCGACATAAGGGAGGCTCTGTATCTTACCTATTGGGAGGATTATGAGTTTCGAGTTGGCATCAGCAAAGTATTTTGGGGAGTGACAGAGTCAGCACATTTAGTTGATGTCGTAAACCAGACGGATGCGATTGAAGCGGTGGATGGCGAAGACAAACTCGGTCAGCCAATGGTCCATTTTACTGCGTTCAAAGAGTGGGGAACCGTCCACGCCATGTTACTGCCTTATTTTAGGGAGCGCACGTTTGCGGGCAGTGACGGAAGGTTACGCACCGAACCGGTAGTGTCAGACGATGCTATGTACGAATCAAACCGAGAAGAAAAGCAGCTGGATGTGGCGCTTCGCTACTCAAAAATGCTTGGTGACTGGGACGTCGGGCTGAGTTATTTGTATGGGACAAACCGAGATCCTTACTTTCGTTTTAAAGATGGTGAGCTTAAGCCCTATTACGCTCTGATGAGTCACGTAGGTCTCGATGTACAAGGTATTGTTGGGGACTGGTTATGGAAGCTTGAAAGTGTGTATCGAGATAGTACCGATCACCATGTTGGGCTTGTCACCGGTTTTGAGTATACGGTCGTCGGTGCATTTGACACCGTATGGGATGTAGGGTTGATTGGTGAGTACCTCTATGACAGTCGTGGAAATAACGCACAAACTATTGGTCAAAATGACGTATTTGCTGGAGTTCGTCTGGCGTTCAATGACGAGGATGGAACGGAAGTACTAACAGGAATCACTCAGGATCTCGATAACGCTGACGTATACAACGCCAAATTGGAAGCATCAAGCCGACTATCTAATCACCTTAAATGGCAAATCGATGCTTGGTTGTTCAAAAATGAAACGCCGACGGATTTGCTCTATTTCGCTCGAGATGATGACTTTATCGAGTTTTCCATTCAGTACTATTTCTAAAACAAATCCCGAATACAAAAGGGCGCAATTTAACGAAAGATGACATTTTTGACGTTTTTGTGCTCTTTTTATTCAATAACCTCTTCTTTTCGTAATTCAATTTGGCATTGGTGTCCGGTTTGGCTACTATGTACAGCTATCAAAAAACCAATCACTCCCTTATGGATACTACCAGCAGGTAGATGAGGAAACGATGCAACATCTAGAAGAGATCATTGCTAGCGCGAGCACTGCAATTGAAGCTGCCGAATCGCTAGTCGCACTTGATGAAGTGCGTGTTCAGTATCTGGGTAAAAAAGGTGAGCTCACTGCTCAACTTCAAAGCCTAGGCAAACTACCACCAGAAGAACGCCGTGAAGCTGGTCAAGAGATCAACAAAGCGAAAGGCGCTGTTCAGCAAGCGATCGCAGCTCGTAAAGATGCACTACAACGTGCTGAGCTAGAAGCCAAACTAGCGGCTGAAACTATCGACGTAACACTACCAGGTCGTCGTATTGAAAACGGTGGTTTACACCCAGTCACTCGCACGGTAGAGCGTATTGAAAAGTTCTTTGGTGAGCTCGGCTTTAACACTGAAGCGGGTCCTGAAATCGAAGATGCATTCCACAACTTTGATGCGCTAAACATTGCCGCTGATCACCCAGCGCGTACTGATCATGATACCTTCTTCTTTAATCCAGACTTGATGCTTCGTACTCATACGTCTGGCGTACAGATCCGTACGATGGAAAATGGCAAACCACCATTCCGTTTCATCGCACCGGGCCGCGTATACCGTAACGACTACGACCAAACACACACGCCAATGTTCCACCAAGTGGAAGGTATGCTGGTTGATGAGAACGTAAACTTTGCCCAATTGAAAGGTATTCTGCGCGATTTCTTATGTAACTTCTTCGAAGAGGAAGTGGAAGTGCGTTTCCGTCCATCTTACTTCCCATTCACAGAGCCTTCAGCTGAAGTAGACGTGAAAGGCAAAAACGGTAAATGGTTAGAAGTTCTAGGCTGCGGTATGGTTCACCCGAACGTACTACGTAGCGTAGGCATCGATCCTGAAAAATACTCTGGTTTCGCATTCGGTATGGGTGTTGAGCGTCTAACGATGCTTCGTTACGGCGTGAACGACCTACGTGCGTTCTTCGAGAACGATCTTCGTTTCCTAAAACAGTTCAAGTAATCCAGAGGGTTCATCAACATGAAATTCAGCGAATCATGGCTTCGTGAGTGGGTAAACCCAGCGGTTACTACTGACGAACTCACTCATCAAATTACAATGGCCGGCCTAGAGGTAGACGACGTTCTTCCTGTAGCGGGTTCTTTCACTGGCGTTAAAGTGGGTCACGTTGTTGAATGTGGTCAACACCCAGATGCAGACAAACTTCGCGTTACTAAAGTTGACGTGGGTGAAGAAGAGCTTCTAGACATCGTTTGTGGCGCACCTAACTGTCGCCAAGGTCTGAAAGTAGCGGTAGCAACAGTTGGTGCTGTTCTTCCAGGCGATTTCAAAATCAAAAAAGCGAAACTACGTGGCCAGCCATCTCACGGCATGCTTTGTTCGTTCACTGAACTAGGCATTGATGTTGAGTCAGACGGCATCATGGAACTAGCAGAAGACGCAGTAATCGGTACTGATTTCCGTGAATTCCTAGGTCTAGATGACGTAACGGTAGACGTAGATCTAACAGCAAACCGCGCTGACTGTTTCAGCATTCGTGGTCTAGCTCGTGAAGTTGGCGTACTAAACCGTGCTGACGTGACTGAGCCATCAGTAGAAGCAGTTGCCCCTTCAATCGACGATAAAGTGTCTATTGAAGTGAAAGCTCCTGCTGCGTGTCCTCGTTACCTAGGTCGTGTTGTTAAGAACGTAAACGTTCAAGCTGAAACGCCACTATGGATGCAAGAGAAACTGCGTCGTTGTGGTATTCGCTCTATCGACCCTGTTGTAGACATCACTAACTATGTTCTTCTAGAGCAAGGTCAACCAATGCACGCATTCGATCTAGCGAAGATCGAAGGTGGCATCGTAGTTCGTATGGCTGAGCAAGGTGAGAAGCTAACACTTCTTGACGGCAGCGAAGCAGAACTAAATGCAGATACATTAGTTGTAGCTGACCACAACAAAGCACTTGCAATCGCAGGTATCTTTGGTGGTGAAGAGTCTGGTGTAACAACTGAGACTAAAGACGTTCTACTAGAGTGTGCATTCTTTGCACCTGACCATATCCGCGGTCGCGCTCGTAGCTACGGTCTTCACACTGATTCTTCAATGCGTTTCGAGCGTGGTGTGGATTACGCACTGCAAGTGAGCGCAATGGAGCGTGCAACTCAGCTTCTTGTTGAAATTTGTGGCGGTGAAGTAGCACCTGTTGTTGCAGTAGAGTCTGAAGCAGACCTACCTAAGCCAAACAAAGTTGCTCTACGTCGTACGAAGCTAGACAACCTACTAGGTCACCACATTGCTGATGCTGACGTAGTAGAAATCCTAGAGCGCCTAGGTTTGACTGTTGAAGCTTCAGAAGAAGGTTGGATGGCAGTAGCGCCAACATGGCGTTTCGATATCGCTATCGAACAAGACCTGATTGAAGAAGTTGGCCGTATCTACGGTTACGACAACATTCCTAACCAACACCCAGCAGCAGCACTTAAGATGCACAACCACGTTGAAGCGGATCTTCCACTGAAACGCGTTCGTGATCTTCTTGTTGACCGTGGTTACCACGAAGCAATTACATACAGCTTCGTTGAGCCTGAGCAACAAAAGCTAGTTGTACCTGGTGTTGAGCCTCTAGTGCTTCCAAACCCAATTTCTGCAGATATGTCAGCAATGCGTCTTGGTCTTATCCAAGGTCTGCTGAACACGGTTGTTCACAACCAGAAGCGTCAACAGCCACGTGTTCGTCTATTCGAATACGGCCTACGTTTCATCCCATGTGAATCTGCAGAAAACGGCATGCGCCAAGAGCCTATGCTTGCAGGTGTTATTGCTGGTACTCGTGGTGAAGAGCACTGGGATATCGAAACTAACACCGTTGATTTCTTCGACCTTAAGGGCGATCTAGAAGCGATTCTAGAGCTATCTGCGAACGAAAAAGCGTACTCTTTCGCTGCACTGTCACCTGAAAGCAAAAAAGCTAACCCAGCACTTCACCCAGGTCAATCTGCGGCAATCATCGTAGATGGCAAAGAAGTGGGCGTGATCGGTACCGTTCACCCTGAGCTTGAGCGTAAGTTCGGTCTAAACGGTCGTACTATCGTATTCGAAATCGAATGGTCTGCAATCAACAGTAAAGTGATCCCAGAAGCGGTTCAGCTTTCTAAATTCCCATCAAACCGTCGTGATATCGCTGTAGTTGTGGACGAAGCGGTAGCATCTGGTGACATCGTTAATGCTTGTTTAGAGCAAGGTGGCGAGTTCCTTAAAGATGCGAAGCTGTTCGACGTTTACGTAGGGAAAGGCGTTGAAGAAGGTAAGAAGAGCCTAGCAATCGCTCTGACTCTACAGTCAGTTGAGCGTACGCTTGAAGATGCAGATATAGCTGGTGCGGTTGACGCTATCGTTGCTCACGTTTCTGAGAAGTTTGGTGCGTCTCTACGTGACTAAGCGTTAGACGAACTATCTCTCTTAAGAAACTAAAAACCCTGTCAAATCGGCAGGGTTTTTTTATGTTGAGCATTATCTTATTGTGATTCACGTACTAGGCCGTTTACGTCACCTCCAACAACCTCAAAAATCTGGACCAAACTCGAGGTAACGCTTAATCGAGACTTGGCATATATCGTTTTTCAGCCAACAGACGCTAACGCTAGCTTATTGGCGGCTAGGCGGCGAGTGAGAGGGTATAGCTAAGCAGAAGTGGGAGCGTAAGAATACTGAAAAAGTTGCCAAATAGTACCATTGACGCCACTTTCATGGGCTCTATATTCAGCCTTTCCGCAAATAGGTAATTCATGACGGCTGGTGGCAGCATTGTGAAGAGTACCATCATTTGCAATTGCATCGTTGGAAGGGGAATTAACCAATAAATAAGTGCAAATGCAACCGCCCCAGTTGCAAGCGACTGCACGGTACACAATACACCAACCTTTAAACCGTCCACTCTTAAATGACACATTTGCGCCCCCAGGGATAAAAGCATCACGGGTACTGCCGCTTGGCCAAGTAGAGCAGTCGCTTCGTATAAAGGTGCCCATACACCCACATTTGACACGTTGAGAAACAGAGCCAACGACGCAGCTAAAAAGATTGGCATCTTGACTATTTGCTTAAAAGGGTTGCCATGACTAAGTAGCATTACACCTAAACTAATGTGCAAGCATGCTGACACGACAAATAGCAGTACTGCTGAGGATAGCGCAATTTCTCCAAACGTATAGGTAAACAAAGGAATAGCAAGGTTTCCGCTATTGCGAAACATATGTGGTGGTGCCCAGGTTTTAAACGACAGTGACGTCAATCGACATACTGGGATCATGAGTAGTGCGGGAACCAAAACCGCGACAATTGCTGCAAAAAGGAGTGGTCCCTGATTCGAGTCTAACGGCATGTTAACGAGCGAAGAAAACACCAGCGCAGGTGTGAAAACCTCAATGTTAATGCGGTTGATTGGACGAAAGTCAGGCTTGATGTAACGACCTACCAAATAGCCGACGCCGACAAGAGCAAAAACAGGGAAAAGAATATTTATGATTTGATTAATCATGGTCGCCTAGATGAAGTGTAAGGAGCTAATGTGGAGATACACGAAGAACCACATTATCAACCTTTATATATTGCGTCATCGCTGAACAGTGAGAAGCGTGGGTTTAATCAAGCTTTCTAAGCACAGTTGCAAAGCCAGGTGGTCATACCATTTAGTTCAATTGTTACGTATCGAGTTACATACAAATCACTGAATTTACGACAAGTTCTATGTCAAGTGTCTGTTAAATAACCAATCTCTGATATTTTTATTAAATAGTGATTAATGT
>NZ_WXWT01000347.1:0-30807 GCF_009904725.1 Vibrio sp. V43_P6S15P86 | reverse complement strand
GTTTAATTCACTTGGTGGACTTTTATCCACTATGTGCTTCATGCACAATGCTAGTAGGACAAAAATAAGGATATCTATAGAGGGATTTATGGCAGAAAGTATTTACGATGAATACCCATCGATGACGTTAGCGAAAGAGCAAAATGATCAAAATATCGAGCCATTAAAGCTGGGTCAGCGTATCAAGGATATCCGCTCAAAACTTGGTATTACACTAGAAGAAGCCAGTCAGCGAACAGGGCTTGCTCGTTCTACACTGAGTAAAATAGAAAATGAGCAGATTTCTCCGACATTTCAAGCAATGCAAAAATTGGCGCTTGGCTTACAAATTGATATGCCGCAACTCTTTGAGCCACCTAGAAAAAAGGTTGCGACAGGGCGTAGGGATGTTACCAAGAAGAATGAAGGCAAACCACACCCAACGCAAACTTATGAACATGAGCTGCTCGCTACTCAACTTTCCAATAAGAAAATGATGCCGTTTAAGAGCCAAATTCGTGCTCGTAGTTTTGATGAATACAAAGACTGGGTTCGTCATGATGGCGAAGAATTTCTGCTTATCCTATCTGGTGAGGTCATGTTCTATTCTGAGTTCTACGAACCTGTCGTTCTAAGCGAGGGCGACAGCGTCTACTACGATGCGAACATGGGACATATGTTGACCAGTGTTAGCGAGGAAGATGCGCACATTTTGTGGGTGACAGCCAAATAGTGATAAATAATTGTAAATTTCCTATAGTGAAAGCAAACGATTGCTGTCGGTGGTCGTTATGATGAAAAGGCGCTTTTTTGATGAGAACACACTCATTAAAGCGCTTTTTTTGTACGATTTGTTGTGATTAAAATGTTAAGAGTCACACTTTTGCAAGTCGATCTACGTCTTGTTCGTGCAAAATAGAATGAGCCGTGTTTATTATTGGAAACACATCGAATGCCGATAGCATTCTCGGGTCTATCTAAATGGAGACGAAAATGACTCAAGAACTACTGAAAACACCACTACACGCACTTCACGTTGAAGTTGGTGCCAAAATGGTCCCGTTCGCGGGTTACGATATGCCTGTTCAGTATCCTCTAGGCGTAAAAAAGGAACACTTACACACTCGTGATGCGGCAGGTCTGTTTGATGTTTCTCATATGGGACAACTTCGCCTACTTGGTGACGGTGCAACTGCGTTCCTAGAAACATTAGTGCCAGTAGATATTGTGGATCTTGAGTCTGGTAAACAGCGTTATGCGTTCTTCACTAATGAAGAGGGCGGCATCATGGATGACTTGATGGTAGCTAATCTAGGCGATCATCTTTTTGTGGTTGTGAACGCGGCATGCAAAGAACAAGACATTGCACACCTACAAGCGCATTTGCCATCTGGTGTTGAGCTAGAAATTATCGAAGACCGAGCTCTACTTGCAATCCAAGGCCCTAAAGCGGCGGCTGTATTGGCGCGTTTTGCACCAGAAGTTTCTGACATGCTGTTCATGGATATTCGTAAAGTCGATATTTTAGGCGCCGAATGCATTGTTTCTCGTAGTGGCTACACTGGCGAAGATGGTTACGAGATCTCGGTTCCTGCTGACAAGGCAGAAGAACTCGCACGTAAACTGAACGCGGAAGAGGAAGTTGAATGGATTGGCCTTGGTGCTCGTGATTCACTTCGTCTCGAGTGTGGTCTTTGCCTATACGGTCATGACCTAGACACAACAACTACGCCTGTAGAAGCGAGCTTGTTATGGGGCATCCAAAAGGTTCGTCGTATCGGCGGTGAACGTGAAGGTGGTTTCCCAGGTGCGGATATTATTCTCAAGCAGATCGAGACCAAAGATGTGGCGCGTAAGCGTGTCGGTTTGGTTGGCCAAACTAAAGCACCAGTCCGTGAAGGCGCGGAATTGTTTGATGCTGATGGCGTTAAAATTGGCGTTGTCACCAGCGGCACTGCGGGTCCAAATGCAGGTAAGCCTGTCTCAATGGGTTATGTGCGTGCTGATCTTGCTGCGATTGGTACCGAATTGTTCGCTGAAGTACGCGGTAAAATGCTACCAATGACGGTTGAGAAAATGCCGTTTGTACCGCAACGTTACTACCGCGGTTAGGTTACTCATTATTGTCATTCTTCGCGTATTCGCGAGGCAAGAAACAAGCAAAAATGCCGAGCTTTCTAGCTCGGCATTTTTATGTATATCGGTTTTATATACGCTTGGAAGTTATCGTAGTTTCTGCAGCCTTATCCGACCGCTTTGTCGATTGTACAACACATGTCGATAACGATATCTTCAAGTTTTTCCGGATGAATCATGTCTTCTTTTGCAATCCCAAACTGAGACGCCATGATTGTATTGAACAGCTCCCAATGTTTGATCAGCATTTTTTCGCGATTATCAGCGATGTCAGGCCATGTCTCTTGCATCATCGGAGTAAGACTGATTGCACCATGTGCAAAAATCAACATCTGCCACTTTGATTCCCACTGATCAAATTGGGCGTTAGGGTTTTCACTGTTGTACTGCTCAAAAATTCCGGTAAATATCGCAGCAAACTCATCTTTTGACTTTAAGAAATACTGCAGCAGGGCACCATCATCGCCTTGGCGAATAGCATCAGCGATCATCTGTACTGGGTGAGGATTAACGAGCGCAAATGCCAGCATGCGAACCATGAACAGATAAATTTTTCTATTCGAAGGTGTGTTCTCAGGCATCTCATTGATTAATTCAGCCATATAGCACTGCATGAATTCATCCATCGCGTCGCTAACCGCTTGCCAAATCTTCTCTTTGCTGCCGAAGTGGTGACGGATCAAACTATGTGAAACACCAGCCTTTTCACTGATATTGCGCAGTGAGACACGCTCGTAACCAAGTTCACAAAACATATCTGCTGCCACCTTAAGGATCAGACACTTAGTTTGTTCTGCGGCTTCAGCACTTCTACGCCCCTGCTTTCTTTCATTCATAGTTCGAATTTTCCCGAATATTAATCAACGCGCTTACTTTTACCAGAAACCGGACGCTTTGACTAATTAATTTGCTTTCCACCTGGAAAATATGTTGATCAATTTCAAATTCTGCATATACTGCACGACTGTGTAATATATAAAACCTACGGAGAAAGCGGGTGCGAAAACAATATTTAAAGCGCACTTTAGTTGGTGCTGTGGTGACATTAAGTCTCTCTGGCATGCTAACTGGGTGTAACAAAGCCATTTCCGAGCCGTCTGAACCTTTAATCAAACCTGTAAAATTACTGGCGGTGAAAGATCTAGAAGTTGAAGACTCGCATGCCTTTTTAGCGCGTATTGATGCGACACATCGCGCACAGCTTTCTTTTCAGGTTGGTGGTGAGGTCGATGAATTACTTGTTCGCATGGGCCAAGAGGTAAAAAAAGGTGAAGTGCTTGCAACGTTAGACCCTAAAGATCTTCAGCTTGCGTTAGACGCCTCTCAAGCCCAGTTCGCGTTAGCAAAAACGCAATGGGAGCGCGCGAAAAACCTTTATGGAAAAAAGCTGATTAGTACAGATGAGTACGACCAGAAAGAAACTCAATATAAAGCGGCATTGGCAAACTACGAACAAGCCAAAACAGATTTGAGTTATACCAAGATTCACGCACCTTTTGATGGCATCGTGTCATACACCTATGTCAACCCGTTTCAAGTGGTCGCAGAGAAGCAAGAGATCCTGAATCTTATCGATAACACGACCTTAGATGTGTCGTTCACACTGCCAGTCAGTTATGCGGAATCCGTATCACTTGAGTCACTGCAAAACTCCGATATGTGGGTGACGATGGATAGCGAGCCAGGAAAACGTATCCCTGGAAAATTTAAAGAAATTTCGACTCAGCCAAATATCGATACCAACAGTTATGAGGCGATCGTAACTATAACTCGACCAGAAGATCGCAATTTGCTAACAGGTATGACGGGACAGGTACACATAGCTAAACAACATCTATCGGACGCGATGACGTTGCCTCAATCCGCTTGGGTAAACAAAAAAGAGACGCAAGGCGAAGTGTGGGTAATGGACAGAAACACACAGCAAGTTAATAAAGTCACTGTGTCTCTTGATGCCTCTGGAGGTGTGAAAGCAGGGCTTGATAACAATGATTACGTTGTTGTTGCTGGCGTTGAGCGACTGGTCGAAGGACAAGTCGTGAAAGCTTGGGTTCGTGAGGGAGGCATTTAATGAAACGTTCTCTATTTACGATCTCTGCAATTGCGCTTGCAGTTTTAACGGGTTGCAAAAATGAAAACCAAGCTGTCGTCGAGCAGCCGCTTTTTGTGTCGACTATTTCTGTGGATGCGCCGGTACAAAGCCAATATCGAGCTTTTAAAGGAATAGTTGTACCAGCAGAGCAAACACCTATGGCATTCCGCCGCGCGGGAGAAATTCAACACGTGTTGGTGAAAGCGGGCGACGTTGTTAAGCAAGGCCAAATGATCGCAAAGCTGGATGACAGTAAAGAAAAGCAAGCCGTAAATGACGCAGAAGCGCAATATACACTGGCGATACGTCAGCTCAAACGCGGCGAAGACCTACACGCACGTCAGATGATCTCAAAGGCCGAGCTTGATGAGCTAACGGCTAATAAAGAGTTGGCAGAGGCTAATTTCTATAACGCCACCAATCAATTGAACTACACCCGTTTATTTGCCCCATTCGCCGGTAAAGTGTCTGACGTTTTCAAAGAGCGTTTTGAACGTGTGGCAGTTGGAGAGCCAGTGTTGAACCTATATCAAAACGATTTGGTGTACGTGCGTATTGAGCTTTCCGACAATGTTCTCGCTATGGTGGACCCAAATTCAGACAACATGAGCTACAAGCCTAGAGCAACCTTCTCCGGCATTAATGACACATTTGCTTTGGACTATTTAGAGCACACAAGTGAGCCTAACTCCGAAACTCAAACTTACGAAATGTATTTGACGATGCCACAGCCAGAACCAGAGATATTGCCGGGAACCAGCGTCAGTGTTCTGGTCGATATGGTGAAAGCGGGGATTACCTCCATCGATGGTTACAGTATTCCAGTAACGGCGCTTCAAGCGGGCAGCGAAGAGAATGAGTTCTTTGTATGGAAAAGAGAGAGTGACGTTGTCACTCGGGTGCCTGTGATGATTTCCCAAGTGAATGGCAACGGAGCCATTGTGTCGTCAGGAGTTAAGCAAGGCGACGTTCTGATTAATTCAAACCTACGTAAATTACGTGAAGGTAAACATGTGGATGTTGTGGAGAATAAACAATAATGAACATTGCTGAGTACTCAATAAAAAATAAAGTCATCAGCTGGTTGTTTATTATTATCCTTGCTGTTGGTGGTCTAACGTCGTTTTTGGAGCTTGGGCGACTAGAAGACCCGGCATTTACGATTAAAGATGCCATGATCATTTCAACATACCCTGGCGCGACGTCGAAAGAGGTTGAAGAAGAGCTGACGTATCCTTTAGAAAAAGAGATTCGAAAACTGCCTTATATAGACAAAATTACCTCTACGTCTTCTGATGGTATGTCTCAAATCACGGTCAGTATGGAAATGGACTATGGTCCTGATGAACTGCCGCAAATTTGGGATGAAATGCGCCGTAAAATTAATGACTTGCGACCAACTTTGCCTCAGGGCGTACAATCTTTGCAGATCATTGATGATTTCGGTGACGTTTATGGCGTGATGCTGATGCTCACTGGTGACGATTACGATTATGTCGAGCTAAAACGCTATGCTGATTACCTGACTCGTGAAATCGAGCTGGTTGATGGCGTAGGAAAAGTGGATATCACGGGCGATCAGCAAGAAATGCTGTTTGTTGAGATCTCTCTTGACCGCCTTGCCGCGCTGAACTTAGACATGAATGTGGTTGCGAGCTTGTTGAACCAACAAAATAATGTGGTTTCAGCAGGGGAAGTGATGGTCAATGGCGAAAGCCTTGTCATTCGTCCAAGTGGTACCTTAAACACCGTAGAAGCGCTAGAAAACTTGATCATTCATGGTCGTGACACTGGGAACCTAATTCGTCTAAAAGACGTAGCAACGATTTCTCGTGGTATCCAAGAGAAGCCAAGCAACGTCGTACTCTTTAACGGTCAAAAAGCAATTAATATCGGTATCTCGTTTGCGTCAGGTGTGAACGTGGTTGAGGTTGGCGAACGTTTGGATGCGGAGCTTGCGAGCCTTGAGTCTATCAAGCCTGCTGGCATCGATATGAACTACTTTTACAACCAAGCCAATGAAGTGGATGAGTCCGTTAAAGCGTTTGTGATTAGCTTAGCAGAGGCTGTGGCGATCGTTATCATCGTTCTGCTGTTTACGATGGGCTTACGCAGTGGTGTCATCATTGGCGTCGTGCTGTTATTGACGGTGTTCGGTACCTTCATCTTGATGAACTACAACAATATCGAGCTGCACCGTATTTCTCTTGGCGCGTTAATTATTGCTCTGGGTATGCTGGTTGATAACGCGATTGTGGTCGTGGAAGGCATCTTGGTTGGCCTAAAAAAAGGGCGCACTAAAGTTCAAGCGGCCGTCGATATTGTAAAGCAAACACAATGGCCTTTGCTTGGCGCAACCATCATTGCGATTACGGCTTTTGCACCTATCGGTTTGTCGCAAGATGCAACGGGTGAATTCATGGGCTCTCTATTCTGGGTGCTGTGTTTCTCACTATTTTTGAGCTGGATTACCGCTATTACGCTGACGCCATTCCTCGCAGATCTATTGTTGAAAGAAGAGGACAAGGGCCAAGATACTAACGAAGAAGATCCCTATAAAGGTTGGCTGTTTGTTGTATTTGGCGCATCGCTGAAATTCGCACTGCGATTCCGTTGGCTAACGGTTGCTGGCATGGTCGCGCTATTAGTGGGTGCTGTCGTGGCATTTGGTAATGTAAAACAGCAGTTCTTCCCACCATCGAACACGCCGATGTTTTACGTTGATATGTGGATGCCAGAAGGTACGGACATCCGCGAAACGATCAAAAAAGCCGAAGAAGTGGAAAGCTACATTCGTCAGCAAGACGATATTGACTTTGTTTCTGCTTCAATTGGGCAGGGTTTGCAGCGTTTCGCTCTGACTTACCAGCCAGAGAAAAGCTACGAAGCGTACGCCCAGTTCCAAGTTCGCGCCACTGATCGTGAGAGCATGTTCGGTTTGTTGCACAAGTTAGACGCTAACCTTGCGAAGACGTTTGATGCACCGACATTTCAATTTAAATTGATGGAATTTGGCCCTTCACCAGCGTCTAAGATCGAAGCGCGTATTACTGGTCCCGATCCGCAAGTTTTACGTGATTTAGCGGTGCAAGTTGAAGACATCCTTCATACCGACCCTGGTGCCCGAAACATTCGTCACGATTGGCGAGAGCGTACTAAGGAGCTTGTGCCTGTTTTCAATGAGTCTAAAGCTCGTCGCTTGGGCATTTCGAAAGAAGATCTTTCAAGCACACTGCAAATGGCGTTTGGTGGTAGCACGTTGGGTTACTTACGTGATGGTACACACACGTTGCCAATTATGACGCGCCTTCCTGAAGAAGAACGCGTGGACTTTGAATCACTACAAAACGTGACCATTTGGAGCCCATCACTGCAAACGTATATTCCGGTCGACCAAGTGATTGATGGCGTTAAATTGGATTGGAGCGAGCCGCTAATTCAGCGTCGTGACCGCAAGCGCACGTTAACTGTGCTCGCTGACCACGATGTGTTGAGCTACGACACGGCGGCAAGCTTGTTTGCGCGTGTGCAGCCTAAAGTGATGGCACTGCATATTCCAGAAGGTTACGAAATCACATGGGGTGGTGAGTATGAATCATCGAAAGATGCGCAAGAAGGTCTGTTTGGTTCGTTGCCGATGGGTTACTTGTTGATGTTCATCATTACTATTTTGCTGTTTAACTCAATTAAAAAGCCGTTGGTCATTTGGTTCACCGTGCCGTTGGCGATCATTGGTGTTGCCTTTGGTTTGCTCACCACGAATATGCCGTTCAGCTTTACAGCATTCCTTGGTTTGCTGAGCCTAAGTGGGATGATTTTGAAAAACGGTATTGTGTTGCTTGATCAAATTAACCTTGAGTTGGAATCAGGGAAAGAGCCTTACCTCGCGATTGTCGATAGTGCGATCAGTCGTGTTCGCCCGGTAAGTATGGCTGCTCTGACGACCATCTTGGGGATGATTCCACTCGTCTTCGATGCCTTCTTTGGATCGATGGCAATAACGATTATGGCAGGTCTTGGTTTTGCTACAGTACTGACACTGATTGTAGTGCCAGTGATGTTTGCGATTCTGTTTAGGGTAAAACCGACCACTGCATAGGGACTCCTGGCTATTTGCCAGCTTCCTGCCTAGCCCTGAAGGTTTTCTTCAGGGCTTTTTTGATCTTACCAATGTACACCAACCCATTCATTTACTTGATTCTAATGATTTTCTTACGAATGCAATGCAAATCATGCGTATACTGATGGAACGATACATCAAAGAGCGAGATAACATGAACAAGCGCGTATTACACGGACTCTTCTTCGTCGGTTCTTTCACCTTGGTCGGCTGTACTACGACAGACAGTATGACTACAGAAGAGGCTAAGCAAGCCGTTCCTAAAATCAACAGCGTTAGCACTGAAGTCATCTCCAACTGGATTGATAGCAAGGTTTTAGCGCCTGAAGGGCTTTCACTCGAACAAGACAATCTACGTTATATATCGGGTAGCGCCGACTTAAACAGCGATGGCAATGCAGAACACATTGTATTGCTACAAGACCGTTATTTCTGTGGCAGCGGTGGTTGTGCAGCTTATATGTTTGATAATGAGGGGAATGTTATCAATCGAATGTCTGTCACTCGCACGCCTATTGTACTAGCCGACAGTTACAGCAATGGCTGGCAAGATTTCATCGTTTGGAGTAATGGCTCATATCGACTCATGAGTTACAACGGTGAATCTTACCCGAGTAACCCTTCTTTGGAGCCAAAGGTGGATCGTGACTCAAACCAGCAGGCGGCAATTGCGAATGTAATGGCGACAGAGCTTTATCAGCAAGATGGCTATGACATTATGCCCGCTGATTCGAAAGCTTTGTGGACGCCGGCCAATGTATACCACTTCACCTTTAAACATTACGGTGATCCGCATAGTACTTATAAAGCGACGGTGGATATGAACAGTGGGGAAGTAGACATTGTTGCCGTTCCGGCTGAGGAATAAAAAACACCTCCCTTAACCGTAATTAAAGGGAGGTGCTGAATGCCAAATTCGAGGGTGGCATTGTTAAGCGGAGTAATTCTGTTTATGCCGCGACTTCTTGTTTGGCTTCTGCTTTGCTTTTTAAGAAAGCGTAAGTAAAGCCAGTTACTGCTGTACCAGCTGCGATAGCCACTAAGTACATTAACACTGGTGAAATGGCGTTAGGGATTAACAGTACGAACAGACCGCCGTGTGGTGCCATTAATTTTGCACCGAACAGCATAGATAGGGCACCAGTAAGCGCGCCACCTGCCATACAAGATGGAATCACACGCATTGGATCTTTGGCGGCAAATGGAATTGCGCCTTCAGAGATGAAACACAGGCCCAATACAAAAGATGCTTTACCTGCCTCACGTTCATTTTGTTCAAATTTGTTCTTCGCAATGAAGGTCGCTAAACCCATACCTAGCGCAGGAACCATACCAGCTGCCATGATTGCTGCCATTGGCGCGTAAGTTTGCGAAGCCAATAGACCGACGCCAAATGCGTAAGCGGCTTTGTTTACTGGGCCACCTAGGTCGAAACACATCATCGCACCAAGGATAATACCTAGCAGAACTGCACTGTCAGATCCCATGTTGTTTAGGAAGTCAGTCAGGCCGTTCATGATGCCTGAAACTGGGCCACCTACGATGTAGATCATCACAAGGCCTGTGAACAGTGTTGCCACAAATGGAATGATCAGAATTGGTTTAAGCGCTTCCATCGATTGTGGGAGTTTTACTTTGTCCGCAAGGAGCTTCGCCGCGTAACCGGCAATGAAGCCAGCTGCGATACCTCCTAGGAAACCAGCACCCGTTGAACTTGCTAGCATACCGCCAACAAGACCAGGAGCCAGACCCGGACGGTCAGCAATTGAGAACGCGATGTAACCCGCAAGAACAGGAATCATCAATGCGAATGCAGAGCCACCACCAATGTTCATCAACGCTGCTGCTAGCGTGCCTTCTTCTTTAAATGCTTCAATACCAAACACGAACGATAGGGCGATGATCAAACCACCAGCGACAACCACAGGCAGCATGTGCGATACCCCTGTCATCAAGTGTTTGTAAGCGCCTTTCTTCTCGTCTGCTGCCGAAGCAGAATTTGCAGAACCTGAATGTTGGTAAATCGTGGCTTGCTCGAATGCTTTGTCCATCTCTTCGGCTGTTTTCTTCAGAGCTGGGCCTGTTTTCGTGCGGTACATCTTTTTGCCGTTGAAGCGATCAAGTGGCACTTCGATATCTGCAGCAATGATCACTAGATCAGCGTCTGCGATGTCTTGATCTGTCAGTTGGTTTTTCGCACCAACTGAACCACGAGTTTCCACCTTGATTTGATGGCCACGGCATTTGCCTTCTTCTTCTAGCGCTTCTGCTGCCATAAAGGTATGCGCAACGCCAGTAGGACAAGCGGTGATTGCGACAATTTTCTTCGCTGCTGATGTTGCTTCAGCAGTGCTAGGGGCTGCAAGTGTGGTTGCTTTTTCAAGTAAAGTGGCGTTTTCAACCGCTTGCTGGAGAAACGTAGTTGCGTCTTTTGCTACTTCGCTGATTTCCGCTTGGTAAACCTTTTTCCCTACGAAACGAGAAGTATCCACGCTAGTATTTGCCGCAATGATAATGACTTCTGCTTGTTCAACGTCAGCTTCCGTCAGCAGTGTAGGTTCAACCACACTTGATTGACATTCGATTTTTGCATTCCAGGTTAATTTTGCGGCTGCTTGTTCTAGTAACCCTGCCGCAAGGATGCTATTTGCAACACCGCTCGGACAGGCAGTAATAATGGCAATATTCATACGATAACCTTCTGTTCCTTAGTTTTGTTCTAAGTTTGTAATAGGGTAAAGCTCGCTAACTTCAGTTTGCTGCTTGATGTTCTCCAGTTCTTCCTGACTGGTTAGCCCTACGCCGACTTGACTAACTGCCAAGGCAGAAAGTGCTGTAGCGAAGCGCAATAAATCGTTTTTCGGCATCAGTTGCATGTGGCCCCAACACAAGCCAGCAACTAGCGTATCGCCTGCGCCAACGGTGCTTACCACATTCATTCGAGGGGGTTGTGCACGAAGCCATTTGCCTTGGTTTAGCCACATCACACCGTCAGCGCCCATCGACACAACAATGTTCTCGATGCCTTTGTCACTCAGTGTTTGCGCGGCGGCTTGGCATTGTTCTGGTGTTTCTAGGTGTTCGCCAACAAAATCACCAAGCTCTTCATCGTTAGGCTTAATCAACCATGGGTGAGCCTCAATACCTGATTTCAATGCGGCTTTACTGCTGTCGAACAACACCTTTTTGCCTTGTTGATGCAGTGCTTTTATCCACGCAGCACATTGTTCGGCGGTTACGCCTCCAGGTAAGCTACCCGCAAGCACAAAGTAATCGTGAGTCTCTGCGAGACGGAATAGCGTCTCCTCAAAGCGAGCAATTTCGTCAGCCGTTACTTGAACACCAGGGAAGTTAATGTCACTAACGTTGCCACTAGCCTCAACGAGCTTGACGTTGATACGAGTGGCACCTTGTACTTCTACAAACTCATTCTTGACGCCGATGTCATTGAAAAGCTGATGGAATAGCTCAGGGTTATCTTTACCGAGAAAGCCGGTAACCGTGACATCTGCGCCTAAATCGCTCAACACTTTTGCTACGTTGACACCTTTACCTGCAGCATGGAGATTGCTTTGCTGCACTAGGCTCACGGAACCAACGTTTAGCTCATTTACTGAACCTGTTAAATCTAATGCCGGGTTGAGCGTAATAGTGACAACTTTACTTGTTTTGTTCGTCATATCGGCTCCTTAACCTTCACCAAGGCCAGAAGCGATAGCATTCCCGATAGACTCCAAGGCTTGTGGTGCATCAGGACCTTCCGCAGTGAATTGAAGTTGATGGCCGTGCTTAACGCCAAGCGCAATGACTTTCATTAGGCTCTTCGCGTTTACTGTTTTGCCATCACCGTCTAGGTTGGCAACGCGAATGGTGGATTCAAATTTTTTCGCTTCCGCCACTAACATTGCACCCGGACGAGCATGTAAACCATGAGAGTTTTTGATTTTAAATACAGCGGTATTGCCTTCTTCTGAAGATGCGGCGGTGACTTCTTCACCTTTAAACAAAGCAAGAATCTGTTCTACTGATGCATCTAAAAGCTTGCCGTGCTCATTGTTAAACACAATATTAGAAAGCGTTTTTAGGATAGGCTGGTGAGCATTGTTACATGCCGCAAATGCGACAAGTGCACGCACTTTTTGACCTTCATATTCGCAGTCGTTTGCCGTCGAGACAAATGACACGCCTGTACGAGTTACATGTTTGTCACTGCCAATTAACCAAAGGCCATTACCTAAGTGAGTTGGTGTTTTGGTAACGAGATCTGCAACGAACTCGTTATCAGCACAGCCCGTGTTTTTCAAAAGACCACCAGCAACAGCACTCATTTGTAGCATATCGCTCGCAGGGAACATAAGTTGAATTAAAGAGGCGTCAAAGTCTGCTTCAAGCTGAACATCACCGTGGAGCAGGGCAATAATCTCGTCTTCATTTTTTGCATTACGTAGGCGTTCTTCTACGCCGTCAGCGCCTAGCACTTTCGTTAGCTGTTTAAGAATGCCAAGGTGCTCATCAGATTTAGCTGCAATGCCGATAGCGACGAATACCGTGTTACCATCGCCCCAGTCGACACCTTGTGGAAAGTGGTGCACAGCAACACCCGTTGTTTTCACCATTGAGCGAGTGTCAGTCGTGCCATGTGGGATAGCAATACCGTTCCCCAAAAACGTTGAGTTTTGGTTTTCACGATTTAGCATGCCTTCCACATAACCTTGTTCAACAAGGCCTTTGTCTATCAGGCTTTGCGCAATATTCGTGATTGCTGCAAACTTATCTGTCGCTGATTGCGAGAGGGTAATGTCGTTCTTATTTAGCTTAAGCATGGTGCTTCTCCAGCCTTAAGGTATCAATTTAAAAATGTATTCTGTGTGAGAAGTTGAACGCTGCTTCTGCTGAGCGCTTATCACTCCTCAAACCATTCTATTTTTCAAGCTAAATCGATTCAGCTTATTGGTAAATTTTTTAAAAGACTCAGAAAAACTGTTTTAAAAACTGACGTTAACAAATGAGTCTTTGGCGCTGTCCTATAGCCTAGCCTACAAATTGGTTTGTTGTGTATTCAGGTGATTTACGTCAATTTTTAAGTTTTGCTGAATCCTTTCAGCTTTTATACTGAATCGGTTCAGCTTATAATTCAACTTATCGAAAGATCGTTGATGTATTAATATGATCGCGCGCACAGAATAAGGTTTAGAATATGACACTGGATGAAATAGCCAAATTAGCGGGTGTTTCTAAGACAACTGCAAGCTATGTGATTAACGGAAAAGCGCAGAAATACCGCATCAGCGAGAAGACTCAGAAAAAGGTGATGGCCGTTGTAGATGAGTACAATTATAAGCCAGATCATGCGGCGTCTTCTTTGCGAGCAGGTAATTCACGCTCATTTGGGCTTATCATCCCAGACTTAGAAAACACCAGTTATGCGCGTCTTGCAAAACTGATTGAACAAAACTCGCGTAAAGCAGGGTACCAAATTTTAATTGGCTGCTCTGATGATGATCCTGATACAGAGCAAAAGGTGGCGGAAGCGTTAGTCAGTCGTCGCATTGATGCGTTGTTTGTGGCAAGTGGTATGCCCACTGCAAACGAGTATTATCTTAAGTTGCAAAACTCGGGTACGCCAGTTATTGCGCTGGACCGTCCAATGGATGATGAGCACTTTTGTTGTGTCATCAGCGAAGATTTTGACGCCGCACTTGAACTCACTCAGTCAGTGCTGTCCGAGGATATAAAGTCCATAGGCTTGATTGGAGCGTTGCAAGACCTTCAAGTTTCAAAAGAGCGTGAGCTCGGTTTTCTATCCGCTTCTCAACAAGGTGGCAAAACGGCAACAGTGGGTTATGGACAACACTTCTCCCGAGAAGAAGGCAAGAAAGTCTTAGAGAGATGGCTAGCAGAGAACGAACTGCCAGATGCCATTGTCACAACGTCATACACACTGTTAGAAGGTGTGTTGGATGTGATGCTCGAAAAGCCAGAACTCATGAGCAAAGTTCGCCTAGCGACGTTTGGTGATAATCGACTGCTGGACTTCTTGCCAGTGAAAATCAACTCTTTACCTCAACAATTTGAGTTGATCGCGGACAGTGCAATGGAGTTAGCACTCAACGCTTCCGCCAAACGTTATAAACCGGGTGTTGAGTTGATTCCACGTAAAATTGTTAAGCGTCACTAAACAGGTTACTCAAAGCTTTACTTCAGCCGTCAGCGCCACAAATGCGTGGTCGCTGGCGTTTTTATCTCTGTCATAAATCGGGTTGATCAGATGTTGGTTAGACACCTGATAATCAACAACCTCGGCAACCGATATATCTGATAAGGTGTCAAACTCTTGAGAGAGCAAGATATAGTCGAGCACATTCCCAGTGGAAAAATGATAATGCGTAGCGGGGCGTTCATCCTTCAGAGCGTCACTTTGCAATAACCAACCATCTTTGAGTTGCAACTCAGTGACGCTGTCACCAGCATTGGATACCAATGCGCTGTTAACGCTGATAGGAGTGATAGGTTGATTCATATCGCCCATTAACACTGTCGGCATTGGTTCTTTTCGATACCTCTTTTGCATCGCGTCTCTTAACATCGCTGCTTCCCAGCCTCTTTGCTGGGTGGATAACCAGCGCCCAATAATCGTGCTAGACGTTTCTGGTTGTTCTGAGTCGGCCGGGCGTTGAGATTTCAGGTGCGTTACGTAAACAGCGATATGACCAAGTACAGGATGTATTACTTGGGCATAGATAGGTTTGCGACTGAACTCTGGAACAACACTTACTCCAAAAGGCTCAAGCGTTGCTAAGTCAAACTCTACCGCTTGTACTTTTTCTATTGGAAACCGAGATGCGATTGCCACAACAGGGCTTGAGTAAATGTACTCATCTTCAACATGTGGGGTGTCAACGGTCGCAAAGTAGGGGTAGCCGATGGTTGAAAAAAATTCCTGGGTCTTCTCGATACTGAACACTTCTTGTAAGCCAATCACGTCGCCTTCCAGTTTTTCAACTTGACGTTGCGTCCACGAAAGTTTGTCTCGCCATTGCTCTAACGAGTATATGTTCTCGAAATCATAGTAGGCGTTAGGCGGTGCGACAAAATTAAACAAGTTCGCAGTGACAAAGGTAATTCTGCTTGGTTGAGACAAAGTATTCGCTCTTTTCAACAATAACTTGAAGAGTATATACCTTCAGACTGCGTAATTGCAGCTTCGTTTGAGCCAAGCCTCGACATACAAGCTAACGAGCAGCAAGTTAAATGGGTTAAGAGGTGCTCAAATGCCAAGGCTAATCAGTGATTGAGCATCGGCAGAGGTTTCTATTTTTAAGCATTGCGTTTAAACTTCAGGGCATCAAATAGTAAGAGTAAGTAACATGACCCAAGATTACGACCACGAAGAGTATTTAGAAGGCGAAGAGATTGAGATCGAAGCGATTGGCATCGACGTTGATGCGCATCCGATCGAACTGTACAAGCTTTTTAAAATCGCGAACTTGGTCAGCGGTGGCGGCGAAGCAAAGCATATCATCGAAGAAGGTTACGTCGCGGTGAATGGTGAGCTAGAAACACGTAAGCGCCGCAAGATGTATGATGGTGACTTTTTTGAGTTTAACCAGGAATATTATGTTGTGGTTTGCGATGCGCCAGTAACTGAACCTGAAACGGCAGAGCAAAAAGCGGAAAAGAAAGCGAAGAAAGAAGCGCAATCTGCACGTAAAGAGAAATCTCGCCAAAGCAAGTCAGCTAAAGGCTCTGGACCTAAGTCAACAGGCCGAAAAGCAGCGCATAAAGAGCGGAAAGCACAACAAAACGCGCTGTCGCAATCGGCGAAGAAAGGTAAGAAAGCTGAAAAGCCGCAAGCGACTCGTGATCCGAAGAGCGGACGTAACTCTATTGACTTTTTCTAAGCAAATTAATACCTAGCTAGGCATGTCATCGCCAAGCAAAACCCAAAAGCGCCGAGTATATATCGGCGCTTTTTTGGTTTTACTGTATCGTAAGGGGGTAGTGTCAATGCACTGTCGTCTCAATGTTTAGGCTATCGGTCCAGTGATGAATGGCGCAAGGCTTACCTAAGTAAAAGCCTTGGTAATAATCCAAATCAAGTTGATACATCGCTTGCAGCTGCACGTCTTCTTCTACCCCTTCTATGATCACTTTTGCTCCCATATGAGCCGCGAGCTCAACGGCGCTATGTATGGAAAAGGTTTCTCCGGCGCAGTAATCAAGTAGATAGGAGCGATCGATTTTTATGATGTCAGGGCAGAGCTGCTGAACACGTGCGATATCAGAATGTTGAGCGCCAAAATCATCGATAGCAAAGATAAAACCATTCGCTTTCATTAACTGTACGGCTTTGATCAGTAAATCAGTATCACCGCATGATTCTTCGACTACTTCAAAAACTACGTCTGATGGGCTCATACCAAGTTCGGAAAGGCGCTTGTAAAGCAGGCCGTTGTCTTTAAAGCCCATGTCTTTGGTTAGGGTGAGTAGGGTTTGAGGCATGACATTGAGAAACAGTTTGATAGGCGTTCCTGCGAAACAGCGTGCAAAATTTCGAATGTGCATTGCTCTGGATAAAAACTCAACACACAATCGAAAGTAGGGATCGAGGCCATTGTTGGCCAGAAATACATCAGGACGAATTAACGAACCATCAATGCCACGAATTCGCAGTAGAGCTTCCATTCCAATAATACGCTGGTGCTTATCAAAAATCGGCTGATAAACACTGTGAAAAGTGAATTGATTGAGAACTACGTAATATTCACCAAGATTATCTTGCTTAATGTATCGCTCGTAGTCCGATTGATTCTTTAACTCCATGAAAAACGCCGAAAATTTAGCATCTTTTCAATGTAACAGGATGCAATTCTGATTTGAAGATTCAAATGTGTCTAATTACATATACGGTTGAGTTAATTTGAAATGGATTCCGATTTTGCTTCAATGTAGCGAAAAATAAGTGACAACCCAAAACAAATCAAAAAGTAAGCAATGCCGACAATGAGCCAAATTTCAAAGATATAGCCTGATGAATTTGCCATTTCGGTCCCAACAAACGTCATTTCTTGTATCGAGATCAGTGAAACGATGGAGGTGTCTTTCACTAGAGAGATGGTTTGACCTGCAAGTGCTGGGGTGATGACTTTGAGCACCTGTGGCGCGATAACGAATCGGTACTTCACCCATCGAGACAAGCCCAATGAATCTGCCGCTTCCCACTGTCCTTGGTCGATACTTTGTAAACCTGCACGCACCACTTCTGCAACGTAGGCAGAAGAGAGTAGGCCGACGCATAACACGCCAGAGGCAAGATTTTCCCAAAGGTTATAAGGCCCAAAAAGAAAGCTCTGTAGCGCATTTGGTTCGCTGTTATAGTTTCGTAGAATATCTTCCAAACCGAGTAATGGGATCAATTGGTTGGAAATGAAAAAGTAGAAGATGAAAACAAACACCAGCGGCGGAATGTTTCTCACCAATTGGATAAACGCATTAGCAGGTGTGCGCAACCAAACGGAGCGAGAGAAGCGCGCTAAGCCCAATAAGGTGCCAAGTACTAGTGCGAAGCTAATGCCCCAAATACTGAGCCTTAACGTCGAAATCAAACCTTGGAAGAAGTAGGGCAAACCACCATCGGCTCTGGGCGTAAAAAGTAGTTCAAACGCCTCTTTCCACTGCCACAAATAATGTACACCAACAGTGGAGCGATGGTACAGCCAAACGCCACCAATACCACAGATAATAAGCAGTACCCAATCTAGCGTGTTTAACCGCGATAGAAAGGAACCTGTGTTGGAATTAGTGGGTACTGTGCGAGTGGTGGTTTGTTCGCCCAAAAATTTGACTCCGATAGATGATGAAAAAGTAAAATGGATGATTGGAAAGTATAGGCTCGCGAAGACCACGAGCCATTTAGATTACTGGCCTTGCGCGACTTGATCTTGCCAATCTAATGTCGAGAACCAGTATTCATAACGCTGCTTTAACCATCCGTCTTGGGTTCTTTCTTCAATCCACTGATTGAAAAAGGCTTTTTTATCTTCTTCTCCTAGGCGAACCGCAAAGGCTTCGTTACCTTTTGAGAGTCGCTCGGAAAATGGAAGGAATAGTTTGTCGCTGTGTTTCACTGTCTCATGCTCTGGTTTTGGGCTAGAAGCAATGACCGCATGGGCGTTACCATTCAGCACCTCTTGGAACGCTTGAGCGTCATCATCAAATTGCAGAATCTTCGCTTTCGGGAAGGTTTCTCTGGCTACTTGAACGGTGAACGCACCGCGGCGAGCCGCTATTTTTACGCGTCGTGAGTCAAAATCGGAGAATTCGCTAAAACCTGAAGCCAGCTCTTTGTTCGCTGCCACTTGAACTCCAGAGTGCGAGTAGGGCTCAGTAAACAACACGCTTTTGGAACGCTCAGGCGTGACCGACATGCCACCGATAATCACGTCGAACTTTTTCGCCAGTAGTGCGGGAATAATGCCATCCCACGCAGTCGGTACAAATTCCACTTTCAAACCTGAATCTTGTGCTAAGCGTTTGGCCACATCGATTTCAAAACCGATTAACTCACCTTGCTTGTTGCGCATTGCCCAAGGTACAAATGTTGACATACCAACGCGCAAAGTGCCTCGTTCTTTGATTTGATCTACATTGGGAGTGGCAACATCTTCTTTCGCGATTGTAGGCATAGCGATGGCTAGCCCTAATAATGCAGTAATGGTCGCTTTGAATAACTTCATGTTATCTCCTTATAATTTGCGCCAACTGGCTCCGAGTTTGTGTTCTAGCCATGCAGACAAGCCAGAAAGTGATAGAGTGAGAGCAAGATAAATTGCTGCCACGGTAAACCAAATTTCAAACGGCATCGCCGTCTCAGAGACGATGTTGCGTGCCTGTGTTGTTAAATCAAAAATCGCCATCACGCTTACAATGGAAGAGTTTTTGATCAAAGAAACCACTTCATTGGTCAATGGCGGTAATGTGCGCTGTAAAACCTGGGGCAAAATTACGTCTTTGTAAGTGTAAAACGGTGATAACCCGAGTGTTTGTGCTGCTTCGAATTGCCCTTTAGGAATACTGTTTAAACCTGCACGGAATATTTCCGCAGTGTAGGCACCTTGGAAAAGGGACAATGCCAAAACGGCGGTACTGAATCGGTCCAAACCAATCACGGGGCCAAACACGAAGTAGAGCAAATAGATTTGCACCAACAACGGCGTGTTGCGTATTACCTCGACATAAGTGGTGCCAATAACATTGCCGACTTTCGAATCGCTAAGCCTTAGTAACGCGGTGATCAATCCCAACACTAAGGTGAAGAATAGACTAATGACCGAGATGTTAAGCGTGACCAATAGCCCATCGATAAGTTCTGCTGGCCACCATTCGCCATCTTCATAAAAAGCGATGTAATCAGGTACGCGTTCCCATTGCCATTGATAGCCCATAGCATCAGCACCAGAGTCCAACACCCACACAATCGCGATGAAGAGGATCATCATTTGCAGCAAAGCTTGAAGGACGGGTTTGATTACGCGAACTATCATCAGTAACTTAAAATTTGGTTCAAAAATGCTTGGGTTCGTGGATGCTGTGGTGTTTCAAATAAGGCGATCGGTGAGTTCATTTCAACGATTTGGCCTTCATCCATAAATACCACGCGGTTCGCTACTTTTTTGGCAAATCCCATTTCGTGCGTGACGCAAATCATCGTCATTCCGCTTTGTGCCAGTTCAACCATGACATCCAACACTTCGTTGATCATTTCCGGATCAAGCGCCGAAGTCGGTTCGTCAAAAAGGAGTAAGTCCGGTTCCATACACAAGGAGCGGGCAATCGCGACGCGCTGCTGCTGACCGCCGGAAAGCTGGATGGGGTATTTGCTCGCTTGTTCTTCAATATTGACGCGCTTGAGGTAATGTCGTGCGCGTTTTTCAGCTTCCTGTTTTGACAATTTGAGTGTGCGAATCGGCGCTAAGGTAAGGTTTTCCAGTACAGTTAAATGAGGAAAAAGGTGGAAGTGCTGGAACACCATGCCGATTTTGCCGGGCTTGAGGGATTTTGCATGAGAAGGCTGGTCGAACACATGAAGTTGGCCGTCTTGAATCGATTCAAGATGGTTGATGCAACGAATGAGCGTTGATTTTCCTGAACCAGAAGGGCCACACACAACGACGATCTCGCCAGAATGTACGGAGAAGTTGATATCTTTTAGAGCGTGGTAATCGCCATACCACTTGTTTACGTTGCTAAATTCGACGACGGGGGTGTTCTCTTTCAAAGGGGCACGCTTTTAGGGATAACAATCGCTCTACAATAACAAGTTGTGAATGCGATTTCATTAAGTTAACGCTCATATTCCAAGAGTCAGCGAATGGTTGGTTATATCGTGCGCAATAAAAAGGACCTGCCATTTGGCAGGTCAAGTCCCTGTGGAGCAAGTTATGGGGGAGAAATTCAAGGTCGAGCTTGAATAAGGGGGAGGTAAACCTAAGCTGCGATTTCTTCCGCTGGCTTCATGTGAGAAGACACATTCAAGCTCAGCAAGCGACAAGCGTTGATTTCACCCATGCCTTCGATGGAATCGAGCTGGGTCATCAAAATGGAGGAAATATGTGCTTCGTTGGCCTTTTGACGTAAGCATTCCACTAACTGCGGCGCGAGATCGACGTGGCTTTCTGCTGCTTTGAAATACAAAGGTTCAACACCGCGTAGAATAGTCATTTGTGCAAGTAAAGCTGGGTTGTCGCTCAGGGCCCAAATCTTAGTTTTACTTTGGCAGCGAGACATCAACAGCGGCGTTTCACCATGTTGGGTTAAAATCGCAACGCCAAGATCTTGATGAACGCGAGAAGCCGAAATCATTGATGAAAGCGCGAAACTTTTGCCTGGGTTAGAACATAAGTGTTGCAGAGTATCCCAGCAGTCATGGTTACATTCCAGCTCGTGCTCTGCACCTTGTGCGATGCGAACCATGGCTTCGACCGCTTCGATTGGGTATTTGCCCGCCGCCGATTCCGCCGACAGCATCACGGCGTCTGTTCCGTCGATAATCGCGTTTGCCACGTCTAACACTTCAGCGCGAGTTGGGAGAGGATTCTCGGTCATCGATTCCAACATTTGGGTCGCGGTAATGACTGGCTTACCCCAATGTTTAGAACGATTGATCAATGATTTTTGCACCATTGGCAGTCGTGCGTCGCCAATCTCTACGCCTAAATCGCCGCGAGCAACCATAATGATGTCTGATGCTTTAATGACATCATCCATCGCTTCTTTGGTTTCAACAACTTCTGCGCGTTCTACCTTCGCGACAATCTTGGCGTGACAACCTGCTTTTTGCGCCAAGCTGCGAGCGTATTCGATATCTTGTGCATTGCGCGGGAAAGAAATGGCAAGGAAGTCGGCTCGAAGTTTAGCTGCGGTGTCGATGTCTTGAATGTCTTTCGCGGTAAGAGCCGGAGCGGAAAGACCGCCACCTAACAAGTTAATGCCTTTACGGTTAGACAATTTACCGCTGTTCAATACTGTGGTTTTAATCCACTGCTCGTCACGGTGTACTTGGCTTACTTTTAGCTGAATGCGGCCATCATCTAGCAGCAGAATATCGCCTTCGTTCACGTCTTGAATCAGCTCTGGGTAATCAAGCCCAACCATTTCTTGGGTTCCAGATTGTGCGTCAAGTGTGCCGCTCAGGGTGAATACGTCGCCTTGATTGAGTAGAACTGCGCCCTTTTTGAAACAAGAAATACGAATCTTAGGGCCTTGTAAATCGACTAACACACCAACATAAGTGTCGAGTTCAGCCGCAATTTCACGAACTAAATTCGCGCGGGCAATGTGTTCTTGCGCCGTTCCGTGAGAAAAGTTGAGTCTGACTACGTTCGCGCCTGCTCGAATCAATTTAGTCAGTGTTTCGCGGCTTTCACTTGCTGGGCCTAGCGTAGCCACAATTTTGGTTTTACACATTTGTCACCTCAATCGACACTTAAAAAGGAAAATAGAAATAGGGGGGGGGATTTTCTATCAATCTCGTAAGCACTCTTTGCAAAAGAACTTAAGACATTGGGGAAGTAAGCGGGAGTTGCCTCCCGCTTTAGTCAGGATTAGTGACTAGGGCGAGCTTCTAGCTCTTTTTCTTCAACTGGGTCGATATCAACCACTTTCTTCGCATTCCAAACTGTTAGAGCAAGAAGTAGAGAAATCACACCAGCAGCCAGCCAGAAATATTGCGCCTGAGAGAAGTCGTATTTAGTTACGCCATCAACCTCTGTGATTTTGATTAGAGAAGCTGACACTAACTCTTGACCAGAAGCGGCGATGTAAGAGAACAGACCGATAAAGCCTTTCACTGCGCCAACTGCGTTCTTAGGCATCAAGTCACAAGCAGTTAGACCTGCAAGGAACACAACCAGACCACCGATAGCGAAACCGATCATACCTAGTGCTACTGCGTCAACGATGCGGTTATCTGGGCCGAAGAACATCAAGCACATGCCACCGATGTTCGCCAATCCGTAAAGTAGAGTCGGGATATGGCGGTTAGAGTTGAACACCTTGTCAGAGATGATGCCTGATAGGATTGCACCTGCTAGACCCGCGATAGGGTATGTAGACATTGCGAAGCCAGCGTCAATCAGTGAGTAACCTTTTGCTTCTTGTAGGTAAAGCACTGCCCAAGAAGACATCGCGTAGCGAGAGATGTACATCGCTGCACACGCTGCTGCAATTAGCCAAACGGTTGGTTGCTTCAGGATGAACATTTGAGCGCGACGAGTTGCTTGCGGATCGTTCTTTTTCTTGATCTCAGGTTCTTCGTCGAATGCTGTTGCTGAATCTGGCAAACCGTAAGTTTGTGGACGGTCTTTTAGGATGAAGAACATACAAATCGCTGCCGCAATCGCTGCAATACCCGCACCGATGAAACCTGCACGCCAACCGAAGTAGCTCACTAGAGACGCCGTTAGAATCCAAGTGATACCTTCACCGATGTTACGTGAGCCACCCCAGATAGAGTAACGGCTACCACGTTGTTTTGGTGAGAACCATTGGAACAGAGACACACAAGACGGTGCTGAACCAACAGATTGGAACCAACCGTTTAAACCCCAAAGCAGAACAAAGAAGAATGCCGTGGTGTTCAAACCCATGAATACTGCGGTGATACCAGACAGTAGTAGAGAGAACGACATAAATCGGCCAATGTTGGCATAGTCAGAAAGGAAGCCGTTCGAGAACTTACCAAAAGCGTAAGTGAAGAAGAAAGCCGAACCCATGATACCGAGTTCTTCGATGGTTACGATGCCTGCATCCAGCATTGGTTTTTTAACAACACCTAAACTCATACGAACTACGTAGAAGACGGCGTAACCGAAAACCAAGCCTAAAAATACATGCCATTGGTAGCGTTTGAAACGCGCTTGCATTTCCTCTTTCGAGCCATCTGAAAGAGGGAGGTCAGGGCGTGTTTTAAAGAAATTAAACATCTTGCACTCCAAGTTTTAATCATAAATGTTTTGTTGCAGGGCTATCTTGAAGTGACAGATTGCACAGTACAAAGGCGTGAATTTGAGACAGAATTGACCCATATTGATATGTAGGTTGAGTCAAAAACGGGAATTTAGAACGTTAGGCTGACACTTGTTACTGATAGAATATGCTTAGTTTTGGTTGAAGTGCGTCAATAGTGACTCAAACATACTCTGCGAGATCTTTTGACAATCTTTCATAGATTTGAGTTGCCGCACATTATTTAAGGTTTTTGGTTAATTTGATGGCTGATTTCAAGCAATTTGGGCGTCGTTTACTTCTTAGTGCGGCGCTTTATGCACCGCTCACAATGGCAGCAGAAAAAGAGTTGGTGATACTCACCACCTTCTCTCAAGCACCGATCACTGCTTTGGTGGATGACTTTACGCAACACTACCCTAATGCTGAAGTCCGAGTTGTTCACCGACGCACTCAATCAAGCCTGCAATTGCTCAGCAAAAGCTACATGAAGGATATCGACTTGGTGTTGAGCTCGTCGCCGTTTCTGATGCAAGAGCTGTCTAATGAACATCGTTTGGCTGATATGTCGTCGCGTGTGCAAGTGCCGAAATGGTTGTCGCCTTATCTATTACCTAATAACGATCAAGTCGTGGCGTTTGGATACTCAGGCGCCGGGATTGTTTGGAACAAAGATTATTTGGCCGCGAACCATTTACCAGAACCGAAGCGTTTTCAAGATCTGACTAATCCGCTGTACTTTGGTCACGTCACCATGAGCACGCCAAGCCGCTCCGGAACCACGCAATTGATGGTCGAGAGTGTGCTTAGTCAATATGGTTGGCAAGAGGGCTGGCGGATTTTACTCAATGTGGGAGCGAACCTCGCGACGATCTCTTCTCGCAGCTTTGGAGTGGCGGATTACATCGCCAAAGGTAAGTTTGGTATTGGGCCAACGATCGACAGCTACGCACTGATTGCGCAACGCAAGTTCGACTACGTTGGCTTTGCTTATGATCAAGACTTTACGCTGATGCCTACCTATATTGCACAAATCAATCGGGGCAAGAGTGATAAGTTGGCAGAGTCCTTTATTGCTCATTTGCTTTCAAAAGAAGTACAAGAGCAGATGGAAAGCAGCACCTTCTCCAAAACAGCGCTTGACGATACGGCTCGATACGGTGGAGAAAATCCCGTTCTCGACCTAGAACAGGTAATGCCACGCGAAGCGTTAATCAACTTGATTTTTGACACCGCGATCACCAAGCGTCTTCCGGAGCTTCAAGACGCTTGGCTCTCGCTCATTAAATTGAATCGACTCGCCGATGGAAAACCAGAGAAACAACGTTCGCTACAAGCCATTGAAAAACAACTGTTTGAATTGCCACTGAGCAAAGCGCAAGTAACCGAAATTGCGCAAAAGCTGTCGACCATGGATAAAGACTCCGAAGTTGGAATGACGCACTACCAAGCGTTATTGGCAGAGTTTTCCCATGAATTGGGGCGTGCGATGTCGGAAAAATTGGACAATGTAAATCAGCAATTGGCTCAATGGCGAGGGAAAGAGAAGTAGTGTTATACCCGAAATACAAAACCATTGGTGCCCGCTTAATTGCCGCTTTTGCTTGCAGCACGCTCTTGCTTACCGTGGTGTGTTTGGTCGCTTGGGCGACATGGAACAGCTTGGATAATCAGGTGCGCCTTTTGTTGGAAGATAGCGTACCTAAATATAACGCCAGCTATTTTCTCGAAAGTAAAACCAGTGAAATTAACCGCCGCGTAGAAGCGCTGCAAGCGGTAGACAACAAAGTACAGCTGACTGAACAAGCCATGCAGGTCAACGAACAATTGGCTTCTATCTCGACAGTTCTGAAAAGCAATAAGATGAGCTCGGAGTTTTATCAATTGCTCGAATCGGAAGCTGGCCTTGCCTCGCTACTGGAAAAGTACGTGGATATGATTTCAACTCGCATCGATCAAACTCGCCGCGTCGACCAACTGATGGAGCAGATTAACTGGCTTCACCAAGATATTCGCTCTGAGCTCAAACCGGTTCGACAAGAAGTGCATTGGCAGATTGAGCGGGTAAACGACTCGAAAGAAATTCAAAACTTGCTGGTGCAATTGAGTACTTTGCAACGGGTCATCGATATTGAGTCGGCGGTGTACGACATGGCGATTGATGTTGCTGGCGCATCAATGCCGGAGCAGGTCGACAATGGGATGAAGGTGATTCACTTTCGCTTGATGGATCTGCAAGAAAGCAGCACAACCTTAATGAATCAGCCAACCTCAATCGCTTACAAACAGTTATTGCAAGAACTTGTGGTGGTGTTGAGTCCAGAAGGCGCGTTCGATAAACAATTGATGTCATTAGTGACGCTGAACGGCGATATTCAGAAAATACAAGAGCAAATCGCGCTCAGCATGGATGCAATTCATCAACAAATCGGTGAACTGGTTTCCACTGCGGACCAAACGTTCAAACAGGTGAAGAGTGAAACCGCCGAGCGTGTGTCTTATGGCAACCACGTTTTGATCGTCTGCTTTAGTTTGTCGATCATGACGAGCATGTTCTTGACGTATTACTTCATCAACCGCCGCATTGTGGCACGTTTGATAGGGTTAGGTGACAGTATTGATGCCATCATCAAAAACGACCTGAGCCATCCGGTTGTGGTAGACGGCAACGATGAGATCGGGCGCTTGAGTGAAAAGCTCATCGAGTATGGTGACAAGGTTCAGGAAATTCAGCGGACTAACGCCTTGAGTCTAATCAACAACACCACGGCGAGTTTGATTACCAGTGATCTCAATGGTGTTGTGGAATCAGCAAACTTAAGTGCGCGTAAATTATTGAAACTTGGTGAGGTTAACGAAAGTTATCCGATTTGGGAGTACTTCCCAGAGAGCTGTCGAGAACAACTGAAAAAGGTATTCAATGGTTCTCATTTGTGGATTGAACTTGGTAAAATTCATGTGACATTGTCACTTGGAGACGAGAAGCCAAAGTATGTGCGTTTCGATATTCGTCCTTTCGCTCATGGTGCTGAATACAAACTGATCATGACCATTACGGATGTCACTCATCAAGAAATGACTACGCGTACCTTGGAAAGTCGAGTGTTAGAAAAAACGCAAGATTTGCTGCTGAAAAACCAACAGCTAGAAAATGAAATCGAAGAGCGTATTCGCACCGAAGACAATCTCAAAAAGACGCAAGATGAGTTGATTCAAGCTGCAAAAATGGCGGTTGTAGGTCAAACCATGACCAGTTTAGCGCATGAGCTTAATCAGCCATTAAACGCAATGTCGACGTATTTATACAGCGCGAGAATGTTCCTTGAACAGGAATCTCCAGAAAAGGTTGGTGAATCCATTACTCACATCGAAGGTTTGGCGACTCGGATGAGTAAGATCATCAACAGTTTGCGCCAGTTTGCTCGCAAGCCAGAAGGTGAAAGAGAAGTGAAGTCTGTAAGTGTTCATGAGGTGGCGGAGCAAGCATCCACCATTGTAAACACGCGAGCGAAGCGTCAACAGATCATCATAGAAAACCAGTTACCTGATGATGTAAAAGTGCAAGGCGACATGTTGGCGCTAGAACAGGTCTTCATTAACGTCTTAGTAAACAGTTGTGATGCGTTGATGGAAAGCACAAGGGACGAACAAAAACGGATTCAAATGGCGCTGGTGGAACGAACCAGCCAAACCACACTGATTGCGATTAGTGACAACGGCATTGGGTTTGGTGAAGAGATTGTGCAGCGGATTTTTCAGCCTTTTGTGTCGACAAAAGAAGTTGGCCTAGGGCTGGGGATGAATATTTGTAAGTCATTAATAGAAAAGCATAAAGGAAGTATCTACCTCGCTTCCTCATTAGAAAAAGGTGCGATGGTTGTGTTGGAGTTACCTAATGAGCAATAACCCATATTCAGTATTATTGGTCGATGATGATCAGGATGTTTTGGACTCTTACTCTTACTTGATGAATATTTCATCGATTAAGTCAAAGGCCATTAACGATCCGACACAAGCGTTGCAATACGTCTCTCCAGAATGGGCGGGCGTTGTTATTCTCGATATGTATATGCCACAGATGCACGGATTAGAACTCCTTAGGATGATCAAAAACGTTGATGAGCGAATTCCCGTAATTGTGATTACTGGACACGGCGATATCCCGATGGCAGTTGATGCAGTAAAGCAGGGCGCGTGTGAGTTTTTAGAAAAACCGATCAATCCAGCCGAGCTTCTAACGTTGGTCAAACAGCAGCTCGAAACACGTAGCAGCCAGGTGGAGTTGCAGTTACAGGCGGAGAAATCTATTTCGCGCTCATTAATTGGCAAGTCTGCACATATGGAGCAGATCCGTAAGCTTGTTGCCCAATACGCGTTACTGGACACGCACGTGGTGGTTTATGGTGAGTCGGGTACTGGGCGTCATAGCGTCGCTGGGTTAATCAAAGACATGATGTCAAAGAGTGAAGAGACGGAGTATGGCTCTCTTACGCTCAGTGCAACCACAACAACGGGTAGTATTGATGATGCCATCGACAAGCAGCAATCGTGTGTGCTCGTGATAGAGAACTTGCCTGAACTGCCTGAAGAAGGGCAACGGCATTTGGCTCAGTTGCTGCTGGCTCGCGAGCGTTGTGGCAAAAAGAACCTCCGTGTGGTGACGATTTTTGACTCAGAGCCGGAAGAGTACATCGCCAAAAATCAATTGCTGCCGGAGCTGTACTATCTGCTCAATCAAGGCGTGGTTCACGTACCGCCATTGCGTCAGCGCCCTGACGACATCGTGACGATATTTCATTACTTCTTAAAACTGAGTTGTAAGAAATTAGGCAAAACATTGCCAAATGTCGACTCTAGCTATCTTGCGCTACTGAGAGGATACCCGTGGCCGGGCAACATCCGTGAGCTAAGAAACATCGCTGAGTTATACGCAATCGGAATTGTTAAGTTAACGGGTAAAGAGCGCATCTACTCACAAAATGAGATTCAGCTTCCATTGGATGATTTAGTTGACGATTTTGAAAAGCAGCTCATAGAAGATGCGCTATTTTTGCACTCCGGGCGAATTACCGATGCGGCAAACCATCTGCAAATACCGCGTAAAAAGCTGTATTTGAGAATGAAAAAGCACGGAATTGAAAAAGGCAATTACAAGTCGCGATAACAAAAAGCGTTTGAGGTTTACATCAGTAGGCTTAAACGCTTTTTCATCATAATTCAGAGTGATGAGCAACAATCTAAGGCATAGAAAATTAATTGATCACTGTGAGATACGGATAACGAACAACGATGGCAACAACGGACATTACCATCAATGTTTGTGCGGAATAGTAGGTCACCATGACGACTTGTCGCGAAAATATGGATCGTCCCCCGAAGCGTTCAAAAGCTAAGACTGTACCAGAAACGATGAAGATAAAGCTTCCGAGCACTGCAAATGAGGACGATTGTGTTTTTCCACTCAAATAATACTCGATAGCAGCCCAACACATGGTCATCAATACCAATATGTAGCTGGCAACCGGGAGCTTTTCTTGACCAAGGTCCGGTCGAAACAACCAATAGAAACACACACCGAGTCCAAATAAAGCAATAGGGAGCCAAGGCGTAAAATGCCAAGCGGACATGATGGTAAAACCGTAGCTATAGGAAAGATGGGCAGAGCAGAAGAGCACTAATCCGGTAATAAACTTATCTCTAGGGAGCATTAATAGTAGATCACCAAGCAACGAGAGCGATAAGCCAATCAAAATCCAATGCGTATATGGCATATGATAGGCAGGAGACTGGATTAAAATCCCTAACATACAGAGCACTGGTAATGGTTTGGATACGTAGAAGACCCACTTAGGACCTTTACGAATACTGATGATATGTATGAATGCTAATACGACAACAACTAGCCACATAAAATGGATTCTCGAACAGACAAGCTAATTTAGTGGATAACTACAACAAATAAAAGGTCGATTAAATGAGTAAGTTAGACCTTTGAATTCAATTTTATTTTTGTTTGTGTAAAGCTAGACAGTTGTCTCTTTACTTACCTACACGATCAATGAGTTTGTAGGGATTAATCGTTATTTTGAGGAGTTCCCGAATTTGAACGTGATGAAGCTTACAAAATAGCATAAAAAAACGGTATTGTGACCGTTAAGTCACAATACCGTTAAACCCTAGAAAGGGCAGTGAACTGTTTTTGCTGTTAGGCAACAGCGAGTTCTAAAATTTCACGACTACGTTCAAGAGTAATCGCTTGGTTTTCACCGAGAACGGTCATTCCGTGTTTGTTGAGTTGTTCGATGATGGCATCGATCGCTTGTTCACGACTTTCACCATAGTTTTCTAGCTTAGTTGCGACATCAAGTTGATGATAAAACGCTTCGATCGCTTCGATGGTACGTTCAGCAAGGTCGTCTCCAGCTTCAAGTCCAAATACGTTGCGACCCATTTGCTCTAGCTTAGGACGTTTAAATTGCATTTGGTTGCGAAGTAGCGATGGTTGGACGATTGCAAGAGAACGTGCATGATCGACGCCCCATAGAGCCGTTAATTCATGGCCGATCATATGTGTCGCCCAGTCTTGTGGAACGCCACTACCAATTAACCCGTTCAATGCTTGGTTAGCAGACCACATTAAGTTTGCGCGCCACATATCGTCGTCTCGCTCGGCAAACTGTTCTCCGAGTGTTTTTAAGGTTTTCAGCAGTGTTTCTGCATAACCATCTTGAACCATTGCGCCGGTAGGAAGCGTCAAGTATTGCTCACATACGTGCACCCACGCGTCAACAATGCCGTTGATCAACTGGCGTTCTGGCAATGTTTTCATTACATCCGGGTCTAACACAGCAAATTTAGGCTGTACTGCTGGAGACATGAACGGAAGTTTGTCTTGAGTTTCTTTTTTAGTGATAACAGCGCCCATGTTTGACTCTGAGCCTGTTGCTGGCAGTGTCAAAATTGCAGCTAGAGGCGT